>CAZFGM010000023.1:0-21589 GCA_964518515.1 uncultured Alcaligenaceae bacterium
GCTAACAGCGGCTAAGATTTTCCGGGACGTGGCCGGGGAAAAGTGGCCCTTTGCGGGGAAGAGGAAACATTGCTCAATTGCCACCGATGGTGTCGCGACTTTCGTGACGCCGCCGAACCTAGTTGTCGTTGAGACCGTACGGCTTGCCGGCGCAGGTCAAGCGCAAGCGGTTTTCATCGTCGAGGTTTTGGAAATCGGCGTACACGCGTGGGTGAGCCATGAGGTTACTCCATTGATTTTGTCCGCCGGTTATTTGCTCGAACTCCTTCTGGGCGACCGAGTCGTTTGGCTCTTTCCCCGCGCATGCTCCTCAACCTCGGCCGGAATCTCGGAGAACGGTATTCCTCCCCTTTCCCTTGTTCTCTGGCACGCGCCGTCTATCAGCCTCCGCAAGCGCTTGTTTCGGCCCAACGAGAAAGCTTCTCTGTCGAAACATTCGTCCAGGCCGACCAGGGCGGCGCACGGTTGGCCCTTGCGCAAGAGCAGGACCGGACCTTTCCCCAAGCCGGTGATCAGCTCGGCAAGCTGTTTCTGAGCGTCCGCCACCGATATCGTCTTCATAGCTCAAACACCTCACCTTCCACGATTAGTTTGTTGCGATCCTTCCGCCCGAGGATAGCGACGACTATCCTGGACCCACCCTCCGTGTCGTCCACTCGGTACAGAACTCGAAGGTTCCCTACCCTCAGTTCATAGTCGGCGCAGTCCGGTGGGAGGATCAAGTGCAAACTTGTTTCGAGTCTCCGTTCTTGGATCCGCTTGAATTAGTTGTTCGCGGATCGCGGCGACAATGCGCCGCTGATCGAATATTCGAATACCCTGGACTGCAGGAGTTGCCGACGGGCATCAGGAGAAAAGATCAACTCCCGTTCGTGTGCAAGCATACAATCAAGTCCTGGGAAGTCTTCGTGCTCACCGACCCATGCGCGTTCGCCCACCCCTCCACAAGCTCCCCGTTCTGGCCTGACAAGAAGCAACACTTTTGGAGCGCTATCGCCAGGGGGTAGGCGTTCCTCGACCGCCTGCAGCCCGATAAAAACCCTTGGCTTCCCGGCCCCCTGCGATTATGGTGATGTCGGACGCCAACTATCTTTCGGGCCACGACGCATGGACATCCTTCGCATCGGCAACGGTTGCGGCTTCTGGGGCGACAATATGGATGCGCCCCTATTACTGGCGCGCGACGGGCAGCTCGATTATCTCACGCTCGAATATCTGGCCGAGCTGACCATGTCGATCCTGGCGCAGCAAAAACAGAAGGACCCGCGGACGGGCTTTGCCGGCGATTTTCTCGAGGTGCTGGAGCGGCTGATCCCGATTCTGCAAACCCAGCCGCGGTTGAAGATCGTCACCAATGCCGGGGGCATGAACCCGGCCGGCTGCGCCGCCAAGGCGCGGGACCTTCTGGACAAAGCCGGCCTGGAAGAGCGGAAAATCGCTATTGTCGAAGGCGATGACCTGATGCCGCGGCTGGATGAGTTGTTGCAAAGCGGCCAGGCGCTGACCAATCTCGAAACCGGCGATGCGCTGTCCACTGTGCGGCCCAAGGTAGTCAGCGCCAATGCTTACCTCGGGGCCGGGCCAATGGTCGAGGGCCTGCGCCAGGGGGCGGCGATCGTCATCACCGGCCGGGTGGCCGATGCCTCGCTGACGGTGGCGCCGGCGGTGCACGAATTCGGCTGGGCCTGGAACGACTGGGACCGCCTGGCCGCCGCCACGGTCGTCGGCCACCTCATTGAGTGCGGCGCCCAGGTCACCGGCGGGCTGTGGTGCGACTGGCGCCAGGCCCCGGACCTGGCCAACGTCGGCTATCCCATCGCCGTCCTCGAAGCCGACGGCGCCTTCGTCATTACCAAACCGCCGGGCAGCGGCGGCGCCGTCAATTGTGAAACCGTCGCCGAGCAGTTCTTGTACGAGGTCGGCGACCCGGCCGCCTACCTGACCCCCGACGTGGTCGCCGACTTCACCAGCATCCGCTTGACCGAAACCGCAACCGATTGTGTGCGTATTGACCAGGCGCGCGGACGGCCGGCCACCGATTGTTACAAGGTGTCCATCGCCTATCGCAACGGCTTCAGCGCCAGTGGCACGCTGCTCCTTCTGGGCCCGGAGGCGCCCGCCAAGGCCCGGCTCTGCGGGGAAATGATAGTGCAGCGCCTGCGCCGCGCGGGCTTTGACCTGGATCGGTACAACATCGAATGCCTGGGGGCCGGCGCCTGCGTTCCGGGGGTAATTTCGCCGCGCGCGGAACCGCCCGAAGTCGTGTTGCGGGTCAGCGTGCACGATTCCCGCCGCGCCGCCGTCGAGCGCTTTACCCGCGAATTCGCCCCGCTGGTCACGTCCGGCCCGCCGGGGGTCACCGGTTACACCACCGGCCGGCCTCCGATCCGCGAAGTGCTCGCCTACTGGCCGGCCCTGGTGGTCAAAACGGCGGTGCAACCGGGGGTGCAGATTGTGTGAGGGTTGTGAAAACCCTTCATAGCCACGCCAAATGCCGTTCCAAAACAGCCCACCCGGAAATCGGATGCACCAAGGCACCAAGGTAACAGTGTCAAGTCCGGTTGACACTCTGTCATCCACCAACCGAAAGGTTTCCGGGCGATAGGCCGTCCCTTGTTTGCCTGAGCAATCCCTAACTCTTTGTGCCAAATCCTTTAGGAAAATTCTGGAAAAAGTATTCGGTGAAATCCTTTTTGGTCCCTTTCTTGCTCATTGCAATGTGATTGGTAATCGACACCGCTCCCAAACCAAGGTGCAATATGGAAGCGGAGTAATCCTTGTTCTCGTAACCCACCAAACCGGAGTGCGCGCCGGCTTCCGGTACCTCTTGCCTGGTACGGCGGACAATCCCGGAGCCGCCGAGCTCTTAGCCCACCGACAGTTGGAGAAAGTTATGTTTTGCTCCTTTGCACTCGCGTCAAATCCCTGCACATAGGGGCCTATCCTGAACCATGCCCGATTTGGCACCATGGCTTTTCACTTTTCCGTTATCGACGAAAGCTCTTGTTACGCCCAGCTGGTGCGGCTGTTGCACGGCAGCGGTCTCGTTTGTCCACGCTGTCGCCGCGGCGATCAATTGGGGGTGCATCGCCGCCACCGCGAACCGGTGCTCGACTACCAATGCTCCCACTGCGGACGGGTATTCAACGCCTGGACGGGAACTCCCCTGGAGAAAACCCACCGCCGCCCTTCGCAGCTGGTTTTGATTCTGCAAGGCATCGTCCAGAAAACTCCGATCGCCCGGCTGGCGCGGCAATTGAGCTGTCAGCGCTCGCACTTGCTCCATTTGCGCCGCCGGCTCCGCCCCATGGCGAACGCCCTTTTTGCCGGCAGGTAGATCCGGGCTAGCCAGCTCGGCAAACCGGACCTAACCCGATTATTCATTCACCACAGAGACACAGAGATCATAGAGAGATAATTCAACAAATCCATGTTTACGCTGAAACAGTGTGTCAAGAAATGGAAGTTGAGTTTCCTACCGTAACTTCTTTACCCAATTGGTTTTCTCTGTGTTCTCTGTGTCTCTGTGATGAAAAATCCGGGCTAAATGCGGCTCGGCAAGTCGGACCTACTTCTACGACCTTTCCGAAGAGGAATTTAATGAACGGCTCCGAGAACATGCTCACCGCCGCCGCCAACCCGCACGTCGCCCTGCCGCGGCGGCGACGCCACAAAAGACGCAGCCAGCAACCGGCCTTCCAGGTGGCCCGCGAAATCCAGCAGCGCCTCTTCCCACCCTCGCCCCGCCTGGTCGGCTTCGACATCGGCGGCATGTCCTATCCCGCCGAGGCCGCCGGCGGCGACTTCTTCGACTTCCTGCCCATGCGCGACGGCGGGCTCGGCATCGTCTCCGGCGACGTGTGCGGCCACGGCTACGGACCCGCCCTCCTGATGGCCTCCGCCCGCGCCTACCTCCGCGCCCTGGCACGCACCCACACCGACGTCTCCGAAATCCTCGACATCGCCAACCACGTCCTCGCCGACGACCTCGGCGGCCGCTTTATCACCCTCATTCTCGCCAAGCTGGACCTCATCAGCCGTTCCCTGGTCTACGCCAGCGCCGGCCACACCACCGGCTACATCCTCGATGCCGCCGGCGCCGTCAAGGCACGCCTGGAAAGCACCGGCTTCCCCCTCGGCGTCTTCCCCGGCGCCAAATTCCCCTCCAGCCCGAACCTGAGCCTGCAGCCACGCGACCTGGTCCTGTTCCTGACCGACGGCATCGTCGAGGCCCGCGCCCCCGACAAAACCGTGTTCGGCACCGAACGCGCCCTGAACATCGTCCGCCACTACCAGAGCGACCCCGCCGCCCAGATCGTGACCAACCTCTACCACGCCGTCCGCGCCTTCGCCCACAATACCCCCCAAGCCGACGACATCACCGCCGTGGTGCTTAAAGTCGAGGCGGGAACTTAAGAGAAAAAAAGGTGTCAGGACCCTTTTTTCTTGACTAACTTCTTTCTTGTGCTCGAATGGGCGCATGGGAAGACCTCTCCGAGCAGCTTTGGGTGGCTATGTTTACCATGTCCTGAATCGGGCCAATGGGCGGTTGCCCATTTTTCACAAGGACGGTGATTACGAGTCTTTTGAAAAGATTTTAAGCGAAGCCCTCGGGCATGTTCCTGGGATGCGTCTGTTGACGTACTGCCTGATGCCCAACCACTGGCACCTGGTTTTGTGGCCGAAAAAAGATGGGGAATTGTCGGATTTTGTGCACTGGCTCACCTTGACCCATACCCAGCGCTGGCATGCTCATTATCACGACGTGGGCTGCGGGCATCTTTACCAGGGGCGCTTCAAGTCGTTTCCGATCCAGGCCGACGAACATTTTCTGACCGTCTGCCGCTATGTGGAACGCAATGGTTTGCGGGCCAGTCTGGCGAAGCGCGCGGAAGAATGGCGCTGGTGTGGTTTGTGGCGGCGGGAAAAAGGCCCGGCCCAAGCCCGGCCTCTTTTAAGTGCCTGGCCGATACCCTGTCCGCCAACCTGGGTCGCGGAAGTGAACCGCCCCCAGACCGAAGCCGAACTCGAAGCTCTGCGGCGCAGTGTGCAACGCGGACAACCTTATGGGGAGGAAGGGTGGTCCAAGCGGACGGCAGAGCGGCATAACCTGAACAGCACGTTGCGGCCGCGCGGCCGGCCTAGGAAGGAAGCGAAAAAAGGGTCCTGACTCCTTTTTCCCCTGCACCCGGCGTCAGCGCTCTTCTGGGGTTGGGCTGGTTCGGTCGGAACCGGATTCGAACCGCCTAATAGGGAAATCCGAGTGATCACCGAAGGGCCGGTCCCCTTTTATTTTCCGCTGGCCTTGTGTGGAGTTTTGAGACTTTCACCTTTCAGTTATTTCATAACCGTTTAAGCCTTACGGTTTTTCTGGTCGATCTCAAAAGGTTTTGAGACTTCGTGGATTCTGTTGCTTCGGGAACCCACGGAACCCGAAAAGACTCCATATTCCTTCCCCGTTCCTTGAACTTGCGCAAGGGGTATATCCATGGCAAAGAAACCCTTTCCCCCCCGATCCGGTTTTACGCTGATTGAATTGATGGTCAGTATATCCATCATCGCTATCTTGATGGGCTTGCTGGTCACGTCGGTGCAGAAGATCCGCGATGCGGCCGGGCGGACGGCGTGCGGCAATAACCTGCGGCAGATCGCGCTGGCGGCGCACGTGTACCATACGTTCCACGGCAGCTTGCCGCCGGCGGTCACCATGCCGTACGCGCAAAAAACCAGCACGCCCGGCATCACCGATGCGTCCGGGGTGCCGCCGCTGGAAATGATCGCTGCTAACAGCCCGGGCCGGATCAGCAGCAGCCCCAACCAGCCGTTTGGACCGAATTGGGCCGTTTATCTTTTGCCGTACATCGAGCAGCTCCCCTTGTCCGAGGAGGCCAATGTTCCGGACTATTTGCCAGGGTACCAAAGCGGCAACGTGATGCAGCGCGACCGCTGGCGGAGTGTCGTGCAAAACCAGACCATTTCGCTGTACTTGTGCCCGGCGGATTACGGCAGCGAGGTGCCGTTCGCCGGCTACGCCAACGCGCCGGGGCCGTGGGCGCGGGGCAACTATGCCGCCAACGCCGGACCCGGCTGGTGGCCCACCAGCGTCAACGGCGGCACCTACCAGGAAGCCTACGGCATGACCGGCCCGATCATGGGCATCAACTTCGGTTCCATGCTGCACCGCATACCCGATGGGTCCTCCAACACCGTGTTGTTCAATGAAGTTCGCATCGGCGTCAACGCCAACGACCCGCGCGGCGTGTGGGCCCTGGGCTTTCCCGGCTCGAGCATCACGGCCGGCAATGCCATCGGCGACTGCACCACGCCCAACGACGCCAACGAAGGCTCCGACGACATCGAGGGCTGTCCGAAGTTTTTCTATCCGGGGATCGGCGTCCGCGACCGCTGCGGCTGTTCGACCGGCTACGGCAACCAGGGCTGGTCGAGCTGGCAAGCCCAGGCCCGCGGCCGCCACGCCAACGGGGTCAACGTGGTTTTTGCCGACGCCGCCGTGCGTTTCGTGAGCAACGCCGTGTCGCAACCAACCTGGTTTCGCATGCTCTCGACCAGCGACGGGGGCAATTTTTCTCTCGAGTAAGCCCGTGCCCCGTGGCCTCCAACGAAATTCACCGCGGAGGCCATGTGGCGTCCGGCGGCTATGACTACGAGATTCGCCTTTGGCGCGTGCCAGAGGATTGAACCATTACGCGCACTCTCTTCCTTCTGAGGTGCGCAATTTCGCGAATGCCAGTTACTGGCGAAAGGGGTGATCTCATGCGCATCCGGCAATTGTGGCTTTGTCTGTCCGCGGCCCTCGTCGGCCTTGTTGGCTTTACCGGCTTGGCCAAAGCGGACACAATCCTGGTAAATCCCAGGGCCACGTATCTTCGCACAAACAGCGATCCCAGTGCTCTTGACGCGGTGGCGATTAATCTCTCAACCTTGTCCTTCACGGTTACTCCCGGGGACTTCATTCGCCTCGAGCGGATGGGGGATTACAGCGCAGGTAGCAGTCTCCCTGATACACAGACATGGATGGTCGGTGTTTTCAGTTCCAGCAATGTACTGCTGGGTAGCAGCAACTTGAACCGCGTCGCTGGGGCGATCGACGCTGGAACAGATGTCACAACCAGTCCGACCTTTTTCGGCTCCCTGTCTACTGACATCGCCCAAGACTTCAAAATCTCTGACCCAGTCGGCGTTCCAGGCGGTATTTCTTCCATTATAGTAGAAGTGCCAACGGGTGCCGCCTACCTGTTTGTTTCCCCGAATGATTCGTTCTTTGGGGATAACACCGACCCAAATGGCAACTACGGCGTGCAGATCACCAGTGTTGCGAGAGCCATCCCGGAACCCTCCAGCCTGGCGTTGCTGGCCCTCGGCGGCCTCGGCCTGCTCGGCTACGGCGGGCGGCGGCGGAAGCGGGGGGCGTGAGACTTGCCACCACCCAAGTCCTTTGTGCCCTTCGTTCGGGCGGGTCGTGCTTGTTGGCCGAAGGCAGGGGGGGTATAATGGTGCTATGGCGAAACGTGAACTGATGTTGGCTCTGCCGGAATCCCTGGCTGAGGAAGCGGAAGCGGCCGGCTTGCTCCAGCCGTCGGCCCTTGAAGGCCTCGTTCGTGACGAACTCCGTCGCCGTCGAGTTGCTGGCCTGTTCGCCGCCGCCGACCGGCTCGCAGCCGTCAACTTTTCCCCGCTGACCGAAGCCGAGGTAGCCGCCGAAATCCAAGCGGCTCGAGCCGCCCGCACCGCCCCGGCCGAGAAACGGGCTGACCATGCGCGTGGTCGCGGATACTAATGTCGTCGTGATTGTGGCATGGCCCGTCGCGGCGGATCCTCGAAGCGGCCAGGGATGGCCAGATTACTCTTTTGACCAGCCTCGAACTGCTTGCGGAGCTGGCCGATGTCCTGGGCCGGGACAAATTCGCCGAGCGTCTCCGTGCCGCTCAGGTAACCGCGAACGACTTGGTGCTTGGCTATGCCGCCCTGGCTCAAGTGACTGCCGCCGGCCCAATACCCCCGACTATTCTTGATGACCCCGATGACGATGCCGTGCTCGCGTGTGCCTTGGCCGCCGGCGCAGACGTCATCGTGTCAGGCGACGATCACTTACTCCGACTTGGGGCCTATCAACGAATCGTCATCATGTCCCCCGCCGCCTTGATCGTAAGACTTGAGGTAGGACCAGCCCCTCCAGCCTGACGCTGCTGGCCCGCGGCCGCCACGCCAACGGGGTCAACGTGGTTTTTGCCGACGCCGCCGTGCGTTTCGTGAGCAACGCCGTGTCGCAAGCCGTCTGGTTTCGCATGCTCTCGACCAGCGATGGCCGCGATTTTTCCCTCGATTAAGGCCGTGCCCCGTGGCCGCTAACGAAATTCACCGCAGAGGGCGCAGAGGAACGCAGAGGAGGCAAATTGAAAGATGGCATCTAGCAGCTTGAACCGGTTACGATTCCTCTGCGTTCCTTTGCGTCCCCTGCGGTGAGTTATTCCGCAAATCGCCCGGCTCACCGGCTGTTGATCAACTGGTAGGCGATCACCTATCGAGGCGGCACCCGAGGCGCCGGGAATTCTGAAAGGAACCGTCCCGCCCAGACCAAGACCCATAAAGGAGGTATCATGGTCTCCAAAGCATTCCGTTTGCCTGCCTGGTTTTTCCTCACTCTTTCTTGGCCCCTGCTCGTGGGTTGCCACAAGGCCAATTCGGTCAGCGGCACCGTAACGTATGCGGGGCGGGATGTGGAACAAGGCTTCATCACCTTTTTTCCCATGGATGACGCCGGGGCCAACGTGGGTGGGGAAATTGTCAACGGCAAATACCAGGTGGCCAACGTGCCGCCGGGGAAAAAGCTGGTGCGCATCTCGACCCTGCCGCGCGTGCAGATCGAGCCGGGCGCGAGCGGCGCCGCGGCCAAGGTAAAATTTCTGCCCGCCGCCCTGCCCATTCCCGCCAACGCCGTCGGCAACGGCCAAATCATCGATGTCGCCGGCGGCAGCCCCATCCTGGATTTTCACCTCGACAAGCCCGGCAGCCAACGCGCTGCCGCCGATCGGCCGCGTTAACAAGTCTCTCTTTCCAAGAAATATCGGTTTAGTTCGTTTTCCAAAAGAGCCGGAAGAGCCCTATTTTTCTGACCAAGCCATTACCCGGGCGCGTTTTCCGCGGAGCTGTACGGCCGCAGCCACTGGATGATCTCGATGCGGTTGCCGTCCGGGTCGTGGATGAAGAAGCGGTCGGCGCCGGGAATCGGCGTGGTTTCCTCGGCGGCAATGCCGTGGGCCCGGAAATATTCGCGGGCCTGAGCGACATTGCGAACCCGCAAGGCGAAATGCCGCGGGCTGATACTATCGGGTTTGTCCTTGAGCAACAGATGAATGTGCTGATCGCCCAGGTCAAACCACAGGGCGATGAAGTTGAACGTGCGCGGCCGGTGAATTTCCTGCAGGCCGAGAATGTCCCGGTAAAAATGGCGGCTGCGCTCGACATCGGTTATCAGTACCGAGCAGTGATCGATCTTGGCTATTTCAAGTGCCATGGCTCATTCCGTAAATTGACTCGAAGCGCTGATCATACCCATCATCTCCCTGACTCTGAAAATAGCCGCCCGGGGGGCTGACGGCAATCTCCTTTATTGCCAGCCGCGCTGGCGGAACAGAAGGGCAGCCAGCACCGCCCAGCCGGTGGCCAGGATAGCCGCCGCCACAAGGTTGGCCCAATGAAACCACTGCACCGTGTGTGACAGCGTGGCATGCAGCATCCGCGGGCAATGGTATTCCAGGGCGAAGTACGGCAGGGCGGGGATGTTGCCTTGCTGGCAAATAAACAAAAACATGGCCACGACCAGCATGTAACACAAGGCCCCCATGCTGGCGATGCGCTGCGTCCGGGCCACGCTGGCAATGGTCAAGCCGATGCCCAGGGACCCGCAGGCGGCCACCAGGAGCACCAGCCAGAAGAACAGCTGTCCCAGCACCGCCGGCCGGGCAATGCCGGCCAGGGTGGCCGCCAGGGCCATGCCGACCAGCGGGTAAAACAGGAACTTGGCGGCCAGAATCTCCCCCGGCGAAGCCGGCGATAACGCCTGCGCCAACAGCACTCCCCGTTCGCGCTCCTCGCACATCAACGACGGCAACAGATACACGCAGCTGAAAAACAGGGCGAACAGGATCAAGGCCGACGTGATGGACGAGCGCATATCGACGCCGCCTTCCAGGTGGGACTTTTCCGTTTCAAAATCCAGGATTTCGGCAGGCGTTTCCGCATCCTTGCCGTTGCCGCTCAAGGCCGATCTCCTCTTGGCCAGGAAGACGTTCACCGAGTCATTCTTTTTCAAAGCGGCGGTATGTTGCTGGAAATAGCGGGCTGATTCGCGCCAGAACCAGGCTTCGAACGGTGCCAGACTGCCTTCGCGCGGCTGCCAGACCCATACCTTGAGGCGCCCATTTACCGGCTGCATTTGAATGGCGCCGCTGCCCGGAGGATAAACGAGCTGGCCCTGCGGGACCCAGATGCGGTTAAGGTCGCGAAACTTGATCCGCCCTTGATATTCGCCGGGAACATGGTCGCGCAAGTGCCGCACCCAGGCATCCTCCCCCCGGTAATCGACAAAGCAATATTCGACGCCGCCGGTCAGGGCTCCTTCCTCCCCTTTTCGAAACAGGGTCAACAAAAGGGCGGCCACCACCAGTAAGGCCGCCAGGACGATGCCGCCGCGGTTGGCCAGTTGCCGCCGAATCTCTTTTCCCAGCAGCGTGCGAAGGATGTGCCAGCGCATCGACTTCTCCCGGAATTTTTTAGCAGTAAGTGGTAGGGTGTGAGTGGTGAGGCCAAAAGCCCAGGGACGGCCGTCCCTGGGCTTTGAACCCCACTCCCCTCTCCCCCACTCACTGCGTGCGTAAACCACCCGACCTTAATCGAAAGCGGTGCCCGTCAGTTTCAGGAAAGTTTCGTGGAAATTGAACTCGCGCGTTTGCAAGGACGTTACCGTTCCGGCCGTGACATAGCCGGCAAGGATTGCGCGCTGATCCGCCGCCTCGAGATCGAACGCTTGCCTGTTTCCATCGGTCAGAATGACATCAACCTTGC
Source organism: uncultured Alcaligenaceae bacterium (assembly GCA_964518515.1). Lineage (GTDB taxonomy): Bacteria > Planctomycetota > Planctomycetia > Gemmatales > Gemmataceae > CAZFGM01. The sequence goes on from CAZFGM010000023.1 coordinate 11,086, forward strand.
GTTCGGTGTGGCGCTGGCGCAGGGTCAGGGGGGTGTCGAGGGCCACCCGCCGGCCGCGGCACAGAATGGCCACGCGGTCGCAAATCTCTTCCACTTCCACCATGTTGTGGGTGGTCAGCAAGACGGTGGCACCCTGGGCCGTCAGGTCGCGCAGGATGCCCCGGACCAGCTTGCTGGAATGAATGTCAAGATTGGCCGTCGGCTCGTCGAGGTAGAGCAGGCGCGGCCGATGCAGCAGCGCCCGCGCCAACAGCAGCTTGCGGCGCATGCCCAGCGAGTAGCCGCGCACCGGCAGATCGGCGGCCTCCTCCAGCTCCACCAGCGCCAGACACTCGTCGATCCGCCGGGCCGGGACGCCGTACAGGCCGGCGAAAAACGCCAGGTTATGACGCCCGCTGAATTCTTCGAAATGGTTCTCGCGGTCCGGCACGTAGCCGAAGAGCGGTTTGATCGCCGCCCAGTCGCGGACGACGTCCCGGCCCAGGACCGTGACCCGCCCCGCCGACGGCGGCCGCTGCCCGATCAAGACGCGCAGCGTGCTGCTCTTGCCCGCCCCGTTCGGCCCGAGCAGACCGAACAGCTCTCCCGCCCGCAGCTCCAGGTCCAGACCATCCACGGCCACAAACGAGCCATAGCGAACGACCAGTCCTTCCAGGCGGATGACCGGGTCCATAGACTTCTCCGAATGTAAACAAAATCGTCGCGGACAAAATCCGAAATCCGAATATCGAAATTCGAAACAAATTCAAAATTCGAAATCCCCAATTCGAAACTGACAAAGCCGAAGGTTTCGAGTTTCGAATTTGGGAATTGGAATTTGTTTCGGATTTCCATAGTCGGATTTCGGATTTTTTCTTACATGGGTCCCTGCACCGCCTGGAACAGGTCGGCCACGCGGACGCGCAGGCCCAGGGCGATGCGGTACAGCGTTTCGATCGAGGCGGAATTCTTGCCCAATTCGATTTGCGACAGGTAGCCGAGGGAGACGTTGGTGCGCTGGGCCATCTGGGCGAGGGTCAGGCCGAGCCCCTTGCGGCGCTCGCGGATGGCGGCGCCGAGCTGTTCGCGCAAGGCTTCTTCCGAGAGCCGCAACAGGCCCTTGTGTTCCAGACAGCGCAGCACCGTTCGCTGGAGCTGCTCCACCTGGAAGGGCTTGGTCAGATAGTCGTAGGTATGGGCCCGCAGGCACTGCAAGGCGCTGTCGATGGAGGGGAACGCCGTCACGACAATAATGCTGGCCTCGGGCTGATAGGCGCGCACCCATTCCATGACCTTTTCCGGTTCCAGGCCGGGAATCACATAATCGAGGATAATCACGTGATACTCGGGTCTCTTGAGCTGGGCTTCGATTTGGTCGGGATCGGCGACGACGTCGATGGTGAAATTATGTGCCGCCAGAGCGGAGGTAATGAGCCGGCCGATAGTGGGATCATCGTCCAGGACCAACAGGCGGACGTCGCCTGCGCAATACAATTTGCCGGCCTGGGGTTGGGCCTCCGGGATGCGCTTGACGGGGGGCGGGTTGGAATTGCTGCCGTTCGTGCTCTGGGAGTGGGGAATACTGAGGGTTGCCACGTGTTAGTCCTCCATAGAATAAGGCGTTCTCAATGGTGTGAATGTTCTTCCATCGCTGGGCTAAAAAACTCTTCTACGCTCCGAAGGGGTTGCGAGGGGGCGCTCCCCTTTATCCCCCCCTTGCCAAGGGGGGGCCGTGGGGATTGCCGGCCAGGGCCGCTTGCACCGCTTTGAGCAGCATTTCCGGCTCAAACGGTTTGGGCAAAAGGCCAAACTGTCCCAACAAATCGTCCTGGGGCAACGGCTGCACTGCGTCCAGGCTGCTGATGAACAACGCATTGACGGCGGCATCGTGGGCGCGGAGTCGGCGGATCATGTCGAACCCGGTCATTCCCGGCATGGCCACGTCGCTGAGAACCAGGTGAAACGGCTCGCGGGCGGCGATATAGCAGGCGATGGCCTCCGCCGGACCGGGAGCGGCTTTGACGCGATGGCCGGCATTCTCCAGCACCGTGCACACCGATTCGAGAATCATGCGGTCGTCATCCACGACCAGGATGTGGGCCGCGGGTTCCGGTAGGCGAGCGGCCGGTGTCAACCGGCCGGTTAACACCGGCCGCTCGCCCCCCGGTCCCGCCAGCGGCAGAAACAGGCACACCGCCGTGCCCTGGGCCGGATCCGGGCCAAAGCGCAGGCCGCCGCCAAAGGCTTGGACCAGGCCGTAGACCACGGCCAGGCCCAGGCCGCGATGCCGGGGTTTGCTGCTGACAAACAGGTCGCGGAACAGCCGCCGGCGAACCTGGGGACTCAGGCCCTGCCCGGTATCGGTGATGGTGATTTCCACGAAGCGCCCTGGCCGAGCACTGCCCAACAGATCCAGGCAATCGGCGGCGGTCAGGTCCGTCGTGCGGGCGGAAATGGTGACTACTCCCTTGCCGGCGATGGCCTCGCGGGCATTGTCGAACAACGGCCGCAGCAGTTGCTTGAGCGACTCGGCATCCATAGCCAGCGGGGGCAAATCTTCGGCCAGGGCCGCCAGCAAAGCGATGTCCCCGCCCCAGGCAGCCCGTAAACGGCTGGTTTCTTCCTGAACGATCGGCGGCAGGTGCGCCGGCCAGAAGGGCGGCGGCGTTCGCCGGCTGAACAGTTGCAGTTGGTTGACCCACTGCGCGCCTTGCTGGGCCGACTGCCACACTTCCCGCAGGTACCTTCCCGGCAGGGAATCGGCGGGCAACTGGGCCAGCGACAGCTCGGTAAAGCCAAGGATGCCGGTCAGCACGTTGCCGAAATCATGTGCCAGCCGCCCGGTGAGAGCGGCAGCGCTTTCCACCTGCCGTTTCTGGTCCAAACGCTCCAGGGTCCGGGCCCAGGGCGGGTGGAAGGTGATTAGCCGGGCCAAGGCTTGTCCTGCCAGAGGCAGGGCGGCGATTTCTCCGTCGCTCCAGGTTCGCTGGGGACCATCGTTCAGCCACAACAGACAATCCACCTGGTCGGGAGCCCGGACGACGGTGCCGAGTCCACTCGCGCCGGCATCGTGCCAGGGCAAGGCAACCGCGGCGGTGCCCAACCGCGCCAGCCAATCCGGGGACTTTTCCCACGGTCGCACCTTGGGCTGACTTCCCACGGCATGCACGATCTGGCTGGGGCCGTCCAGCGGAGCAGCCAAACCGGCACCCGCGGCCCCAAAGGCCTGGGCCAACTCCCCAAGCAACTCCGCCAAGGTTAGGAAATCTTCCCGCGTCCCAACTAACAAACGATGGATGTACTCCAACACCGACCGGGTACGATCCGCGGAGCCTAGGCCAACCTCGGGGGTTTTTCCCGTTGCGATCATTGCCAGTCTTTTCCTTCAGGGGGAACCAACTTTTTGGTTTCACCTGAAATCTAGGTCATATTTTTGGGCCATGCCGGATATTCTGAAACAATCTTGTGAAATGATGGTCTCTTTCTCCAAACCGCTACAGTGCATCCAAGCGACTTGTAGCCAACTTTGGAGATAATATGATAAGCAATTTGCCGTTGCCTCCAGGAGGCCTGATTCCATAATATCAATTTTATCAATGGGTTATGACCTTTTCTGGTGAAACTTCCCAAGGCAAAACAATGTACCTATATACATTTGTCGCTACTCTAACCATCGGTTTCAGCCAGGGGCTCCCTCCCGGCATCAAAGACACACAAAACCCAAAGGATTTCCCGCCTCCCCCCCAGGAAGCGGCCCGACGCCTCAAGGTTCCCGAGGGTTTTCGCGTCACCCTGTTCGCCGGCGAACCGGACGTGTGCCAGCCGATCGCCCTGGCGTTTGACGACCGCTGCCGGATGTGGGTCGGCGAATGTTTTTCCTATCCCACGTGGGTGCCGCCGGAAAAAGCGGGCGAAGGGCGGGATCGTATTCTGATCTTCGAGGATACTGACGGCGATGGCCGGTTCGATAAACGGACGGTCTTCTGGGATCGGGCGTACAACCTGAGCGGTCTCACCCTCGGCTACGGCGGCGTCTGGGCTTTGTGTGCTCCCAATCTTCTGTTCATTCCCCTGCGTGAGGGAGACGATCGCCCGGCTGGACCGCCGCAGGTTATTCTCGATGGCTGGACGCTCAAGGCGGGGCACAACATCGTCAACGGCCTGACCTGGGGACCCGACGGTTGGCTGTATGGCCGGCACGGCATCACCGCCGAATCCAAGATGGGCAAGCCCGGAACGCCGGACAAGGACCGCGTTCGCCTCAATTGCAGCATCTGGCGCTACCATCCCACGCGCAAGGTTTTCGAAGTCGTGACGCACGGCACCACCAATCCGTGGGGGCTGGATTTCGACGATCACGGCCAGGCGTTTTTCACCAACAGCGTCATCGGCCATCTGTGGCACGTTGTCCCCGGCGCCCGCTACGAGCGCATGTACGGCCAGGATTACAATCCCCACGCGTATGAATTGATCCCGTCCACGTCGGATCACTTGCACTGGGGAGGCGGGCACTGGGCCGGCTCACGCGACGGCAAGGGCATTCACGGCGAGGCCGGCGGCGGCCACGCCCACTCGGGGGCCATGATCTACCTCGGCGACAACTGGCCCGACGCCTATCGCCACAAGATTTACATGGGCAACATTCACGGCAATCGCCTCAACGTCAATCTGCTCGAGCGCAAAGGGGCCGGCTACGTCGGCAAGCGCGCTGCGGATTTCCTCACCTCGGACAACCCGTGGTTCCGGCCCATCTGGCTGGATTACGGCTCCGACGGCGGCGTTTACGTCGGCGACTGGTGCGACCTGGGCGAATGCCATGATTACGACGGCGTGCACCGCTCCAGCGGGCGGATTTACAAAATCACCTTCGGCAAACCCAAACCGGTGGGCCCCTTCGACCTGACGAAGAAAAGCGACGCCGAGCTGGTGGCTCTGCAACTGCACAAGAACGATTGGCACGTGCGGCATGCGCGGCGACTTTTGGCCGAACGCGCCGCCGCCGGCAAGGACATGACCGAAGTACACAACGCCTTGCACAAGATGTTCGACAAGCAACCCGAGGTGTCCCGGAAGTTGCGGGCTTTGTGGGCCCTGTACGTGAGCGGCGGTCTCACCCAAGATTGGCTGCTGTATCACCTCCGCCGTCACCCGGACGAGTACATCCGCAGCTGGGTGATTCGCCTTTTGTGCGACAAAACGGAGATTTCGACCCAGGCCATTGGGGTATTTTTCGGCATGGCCATTGACGATCCATCGCCCCTGGTCCGGCTTTCCCTGGCGTCGGCCATTCAGCGAATCCAAGGGCGGTCCAAGGTAATCCTGGCCGGCAGTTTATCTCGCCATCCGAGAGACGATTCTCATGATCCGGTCCTGCCGCTGCTCATCTGGCATGGCGTGGAGTCGTGGATTGGAGCGAATCCCCAGGCGGCGGTGAAGGAGTTGATCCGCTTCAACCAGATGCCCAAGTTGCGCCAGTTCACGGCGCGGCGGTTAGGCCAGGCGGCGAAAAAGCCGGCCGACCTGTCTGCCTTGATCGCCGAGCTGGGCCAGGAGAAAAACCCGGATGCACTCCGCGATCTGCTCCACGGCTTGCGCGACGGCCTGAAAGGCCGGTCTAACTTTGCCGCCCCCGCCGAATGGGACCCGGTCTTCAAAAAACTGGAAGCCGGCCCCGCGACGGACCTGCGCGACCTGGCCCGCCTGGTAGGATTGATCTTCAACGATCCCCGCGCCGTCGCCGCCTTGCGCGCCACCTTGACGGATGCCAGGGCTCCGCCGGCCCAGCGCGCCACTGCCTTGCAAGCCCTGGTGGACCATCCGCCCACCGACCTCCCTCCGCTTTTGTTCAAGCTGGTCCACGACCCGGCGGTGCGCGGCCCCGTCTTACGGGGTTTGGCGGCCTTCGCCGACGACCAGATTCCGCCCCTCTTACTTGGTCTGTACTCTTCTCTGAATTTCGGGGAAAAACAGGACGCCCTCGGCACCCTGGCGTCGCGGCCGAAGTACGCCCTGGCCTTGCTCGACGCGATTGACCGGAAGAAAATCCCTCGCGCCGACGTCTCCGTCTTCACCGGCCGGCAGCTCCAGGACCTGCGCGACAAGCAAGTCAGCGAAAAGCTTACCAAGGTCTGGGGCCAACTGCGGACCACCCCGCCGAAAAAAAGGCCTCGATCGCCAAGTACAAGAACCTGCTGACGCCGCAAGTTCTGGCCCAGGGCGATCCGTCGCACGGCCGGCTCGTTTTCCACAAGATGTGCAGCCAGTGCCATGTCCTTTACGGCGCCGGCACCAAAATCGGACCCGACCTCACCGGCTCGGGCCGCGCCGACCTGCATTACGTTCTGGAAAACATCATCGATCCCAACGCCGTCATCGGCCGCGATTACCAGCTCACCAACCTGTTCACCAAAACCGGCCGCCTCGTCTCCGGCATTGTGGTCGAGGAAACCGACCGTGCCCTGACCGTGCAAACCGCCACCGAGCGCTTGACCTTTGCCAAGGAAGAAATCGAGGAGCGCACCCTGGCCAACGTGTCGATGATGCCGGAAGGCCAGATCGAGCAGATGACTTTTGTGGAACTGCGCGACCTGGTGAAGTACTTGGCGATGAAAGACCAGGTGCCGCTGCCGAAACCTTAACGCGATGACTTGGTTCACTACCGGTCAAGCCGGGGTTTTTTGACGCGGAGGGAAATTTGACCTAGACTTGGTAGAGAATCCTCTCCTCCCCGGAACGAGGCTCCCATGAATGATCTCCCCCTGTCGGGTGAAGGCGAACTCACGTTGCTGAAGCGCAGTCTGAATTTCAAGCGCCGCGTCGCAGTGCGCTATCGCTGCCCGCTGGCCACCGCCGGCCGGTTGACTCTTGGCGAGGAAGAGGTCCCTGGGGAGGAGGTTTGGGTCTTGAATCTGTCCACCAGCGGCGTTGGCCTCTTGCTTTCCCGGCCTCTCGAGGAAGGACGGAACGTCGTCATTTCTTTGACCAGCACCCCAGAAAAAATGGAGTTGGCCGCCACCGTGGTCCACGCCACGCAGCAAGCCAATGGCGATTGGATCGTGGGCTGCGCTCTGGAACAGCCTTTGAGTAATGATGTGCTGGACCAACTGCTGGGATGAACGGCATCTCTATTGCCCGAATTTTTCAAGAAGGAGAACTTTGCGGACAGGGCGAACGGTTACGGATTATTTTTCATCTTTCCTTTTCAACTCAATTTTTGCTATACTCGACGCGGGGGAAGTGACACATTTCCAAGGGTTGTTTAGCGGGGAGCCGAAGGCGACCGCATTGCCGAACGGTCGCCTTTGGCTCCCCGCTAAACGATATCACATTGGACCGCCCGAAGTATTAGTTCCAAAGCTTCCTTGACGATGGCGGCGGCGGTCAAGCCGTACTTGGCGAGCAACTCTTCGGGTTTGCCCGACTCGGCGAAGGTATCGCGCAAGCCGACGAAGCGCATCGGCACGGGATGTTGCCGGGCGGCGGCCATGGCGACGGCACTGCCCAGGCCGCCATGCAAGAGGTGTTCCTCCGCAACGACGATGCGGCCGGTGCCCTTGGCGGCGGCCAGCACGGCGGCGTCGTCCAGCGGCTTGACCGTGTGCATGTCCAACACGCGGGCCTGGATTTTCCGGCCCGCCAATTGGTCGGCGGCTTCGAGAGCGGCGGCCACCATCAGGCCGTTGGCGATGAGCGTCACGTCCTTGCCGTCACGGAGCTGGATGGCCTTGCCGAGCTGGAAATCGCAGCCTTGGTCGTAAATCAGCGGCACGTTGGGCCGGCCGGCACGGAGATACGCCGGGGTCGGGATGCGGGCCAGCGCTTCGACCGCTTTCGTCATGGCCACTTCGTCGGCCGGGACGACCACGGTGAAATTCGGCAAGGCACAGGCCAGGGCGACATCCTCGATGCCCATTTGCGACGGGCCGTCCTCGCCGATCGAGATGCCGGCGTGCGTGCCGACCACCTTGACGTCCTGGCAGGGAAAGGCCACGGACATGCGGAGTTGGTCGAAAGCATTGCACAGGACGAAGCAGGCGAAGCTGGCCAGCCAGGCGCGTTTACCCGAGCCGGCCAGACCGCTGGCGACGCCGACCATATTGGATTCGGCGATGCCGACATTGAAGAAGCGCTCGGGAAATTTCTTGGCAAAGTGTTCTGTCCGCGTCGAGTTGTTGACGTCGGCATCGACGACGACGATATCGGGATAGGCGGCGCCGGCTTGGGCCAGGGCCAGACCGAAGGCTTCACGAGTGGATTTGCCGAGTTTGTGAGTAAGAGCCATTTCTTGTACTACTTTCTGGCTTCCTCTTCGATTCCTAGGACGGTCACAAATGGGAATCTCTGGTAGTCCCTAAGGTCTTCGGTCACAATCGCGGAAATACCCGCATCCCGCATCGTCATCGCGAGAAAAAGGTCATACCAAATTGGGCCGATGAGTCCAATGGCCGTGCCTTCACGTATCGCACGCATTACGGTAGCTCGCTTTGGGTAGATTTTTTTCAAATTCCGGGAACAATAAAGGATTTTCACAAAACGAGCAATTTCATCATTTGGCAGCGGTTCATGGACCAGCTTTTTCCGTGTAGCTACGGCGGCAAACTCAACAAGATTCTGGGGAGCAAGGCAATACTTTCCCCGTTGGCCCAGGGCGCGATCAAGAAGCCGCCGCGCCGGACCATGGAGAGGCGCTTTTTGATAGGCGGCGTGAATCAGAACAGTTGTGTCTAAAAGAGCCACCGTCATCGTGTGCTACTCGTAAAAGTCCTGGCGCTTGAGCGGCATGTTAATTCCCGCGTCGATACTGGGCAACTCATCGGACGGCCTGGGTTGGATTTTTCGGCCCGTCCAGGGTTTCACCTTGCGCGGCAAATCTTGCATTTTCAGGTATTCGTCGAAGCCGAAGACCGAGGAAGGTCTACCGTTCTTGGTGACCACCACGATCTTCTTTTCCCCGCGGGCGCAACGAGCCATAATGCGTCGCGCCACCCTTCTCGGCATGGCTTTGGCCTTGCCCGGGCGCAGCCTTTCCTTGGACTTCTTGGCGGCGTTCATTCGTTGTTGGCGAATCTTTACCTCATGTTTACGGTTTACCTTTCTGAAAAGAGAGTGGGCTTCCGCCAACGACAAGTTGGCGGCCTTTCCGCGGTGGGTTAGTGCCCAGGAACCCCTCGTGGGGGAATCGACGTAGCCCCCTTTTTTTAAGTAAAATCGGGCCCAATCAATTTGATTGCTGACGCGCCCCTTACCGCTGGTAAGGGTTTCGGCGAGTTCCGCCGACTTAATCCCTTGATCTTCGATTATTTGGCGTTTCACTTCCTCTGGGGAGCCTGAGCCCCCAAGCTTTCGCAAAGCGTCAAGCAAGGGACCGAAAAAACGCAGAAATCCCTGTCCATTCACCGTTACCCTTTTCATGGGAGGGTCCTTTCTTCACAGAGATGGGGTAGAATCAATCGCTGCCTTAACACCTCTAAAAAGAGAGAATATCCCATTAAGTTTATCGTGACAAGATATTTTTATATTTTTTGTTTTATTTCCCATAACTCGAAAAAGCCATCAACCAATCGCCGCCAGCGCCTTTTCCGCCTCTTCCTTGGTCAGCGGTTTGCCGTGGTGGTTCGGATCACCGGTCAAGAGGTCCTGGATCGGATAGCCCTTGACCGTGCGGGCGATGATGGCGCTGGGCCGGCCCTTGTTTTTTTGGGCCTTGGTCAAGGCTGGCAAAACCTCCTGCAAATCGTGGCCGTTGATCTCCTGGACAAACCAGCCGAACGCCTCCCAGCGCGGCGCCAGGGGACGCAAATCCAGGACCTCGGCCGTGGGCCCGGTTTGCTGGTAGCCGTTTTGATCGACGATGGCCACCAGGGTATCGGCTTTGTACTTCGCGGCGGCCATGGCGGCTTCCCAGACCTGGCCTTCGCCCATCTCGCCGTCGCCGAGCAAGACGTAGACGCGGTAATCGCGGTGGTCGATGCGGGCGGCCAGGGCATGGCCCAGGCCGAGCGACAGGCCCTGCCCTAACGAACCGGTGGAGGCTTCGACGCCGGGCAGGCGCCGCATGTTGGGATGGCCTTCCAGGGGACTGTTGATTTGCCGCAAGGTCGCCAACTGGTCGGGCGGGAAAAAGCCGGCTTCCGCCAAAACCGCGTACAACAGCGGCGCCCCATGACCCTTCGAGAGAATGAAACGGTCACGATCCGGCCAGCGCGGGTTCTGCGGATCATAGCGCAACACGCTGCCGAAATACAGGGCCACCGCGATTTCCACCGCCGACAGCGCGCTGGTCGGATGGCCCGAGCCCGCCCGGGTGGTGCTGGTAATGATGTGCCGGCGAATGATTTTCGCCTTGGCCGAAAGGTCGGCGAGGGAAACAGTCACGTGTATTCTCCGGCATGGTTTTGGTGGGGCCGACCAAAGACAGGTTGGCCCACGCGCTGTTGAAGATATGACTTTGCCCCGTTGCCTGGTAGGGTGTTTAGGCGAGCGGCAGTTGATAATCTACCCGTAGGACGGACATTCTTGTCCGTCC
>CAZFGM010000024.1:0-1239 GCA_964518515.1 uncultured Alcaligenaceae bacterium
ATTTCGGATTTCGAATTTGTTTCGGATTTCGGATTTCGGATTTCGGATTTTCCGGGCTACTTCACTTCGCCCATCACCTTCAAATATTTCTGGCTGAGCCGGTCGGTCTCGACGACTTTGGCCCGCAAATGCATTTTGCGCTTGGCTGACTTGGGACTGTTGAGGTGCTTCTTGCCGGCCTGGGCGCGTTTCAACTTGCCGCTGGCGGTAACCCGGAAGCGTTTTCGCGAGCCTTTATGGGTTTTCATCTTGGGCATGATTGGCCCCGTCAAAAGAAAAGCCCCCTGGGAGACACCAGGGGACAAATTGGGTTCACTCCCCGTTGGCAAAAAGCCATTGTAGCTAAAAAGGCCGGCCGTGGAGAGGCCGGTAGAAAAAAGTAGTAGGCACACTCCGTGTGCCGTAACGAGTGACGGCACACGGAGTGTGCCTACTACCATTACTTGGGTGCGAGCATGGCGGTCATGCGTTTGCCTTCCATGCTGGGTGCTTTTTCCACTTTGGCCAGCTCGCCCAGCTTTTCCAGAACCATTTGCATGATCCGCTTGCCTTCTTCAATATGTTGCATTTCGCGGCCCTTGAAAACCACGTAAACCAGCACTTTATCCTTGTGTTCCAGGAATTTGCGCGCCTGGTTGACCTTGGTATCGATATCGTGGTCGCCGGTCTTGGGGCGCAGGCGGATTTCTTTGAGTTTCTGGTGGTGGGACTTGGCCTTATCCTTGGCCTTCTGTTTCTGCAAGAACTTGAACTTGCCGAAGTCCATGATCTTGCAGACCGGCGGCCGTTCGGTGGCGGCCACTTCGACCAAATCCAGGCCCGCTTCGCGGGCCATCTCCAGGGCCTGGGAGGTCGGCACCACCCCGACCTGTTCTCCGTTGGCGCCGATCAACCGCACGGGGCTGATGCGGATTTGCTCGTTGACCCTTTGAAGCGGTTCACGGGACGCGGCGTGGCGATCATGGAAACCCGGCGGCGGCAAGGAACGTATTCTCCTTTCCTGAGAACTCGACCTTGGCGGTCGTATGCAAGTCCCGGGGAAGCAGCAACCAGCGGTCCCGCTTCCCCATGCTATGACCTCGATTAACTTCTTATGATGACACACCGGAGGGGAGTCGTCAAGCCCCGCGCAAGGCCAGAAGGCACCCACCCCGAACAAGTTATTCAGGGGAAGGATAAAAAAAACCGCCGCTGACGGCGTAACTTTGCAGCCAAGCCGTCCGCGGCGGGGAGTGCCTT
>CAZFGM010000024.1:1339-14337 GCA_964518515.1 uncultured Alcaligenaceae bacterium
ACCGCCGCTGACGGCGTAACTTTGCAGCCAAGCCGTCCGCGGCGGGGAGTGCCTTTAGAAAAAATTCGAAATCCGAATATCGAAATCCGAAACAAATTCAAAATTCAAATATCAAAATTCGAAAGCAATGGAGTTTTTCGATTGCGGATTTTTTTTCGAATTTGTTTCGGATTTTCATATTTCGAATTTCGGATTTGTAGGATGTTACGGGTTCCGGGGTAGCGTTTTCGGCGCCGAGGTGCTGATGCCGAAGACGCGGGCCCGCGGCCGGGACAGGTCGTCCAGGGCCACGGCCTGGGCCGTCTCGCAGTGGGCGGCGTTGCCGGCTTGATCGATGGCCACCAGGCGAATGTAGGCGTGCGGCCCCAAGTCGCCCGGCACGTTCCAGCGATAATGCCCCTCGTTGCGCAGGCCCTTGGCGATGGGGTGCCACGGGCCGTTGCGCTCGACGGCGTAGAACAGGTCGATGGGGGCCTGGCCCAGGTTCTTGTCGCGGGCGGTCCAGGAAATGTGCAGAGCCCCGGATTCGTCGATGGAGCCGGGCCGGACGCCGACGATTTCCACGTGCGGCTTGGTCACGTCCAGCTCGACCCACCAGTCGGGGGTGTCGCCGGAGACCGGGGGCAGGCCGCCGAAACCGCGGCCGTTGGTCACGACTAGGGTGATGCCGAACTCGCCTTCTCCGGGCAGATCCAGCTCGGCGGGACTTTTGCGGTCGGTGTCTTCGCCGTGCTTTTGCCAGGTCTGGCCCTTGTCGCGCGACATCCAGATTTCCACCTTGCCGACGCCGCTGGCGCCCATCTGCTCGATCTGGTAATCCAGAAACAGGTGCGTATTGTTGACAATTTGCTTGTTCAAGGACACCGGGTTGACCGGCAAGCTGGCGTTGGCTTTGAACTCCAGCGACTTGACGGCAGGTTCAACCGGGATTGGATTCACGGAAGGTACCGGCTTGATCCCAGCGGCAGCGGGCAGGCGAATTTCCACCGGTTGAATGGGGTTGAGGCCAACGGTCGGGCCCGGCACTTTAAGCACTTCCACTTTTTCGAACGCACCCGGCAACGGTGCTGGCGTTCGTTGGATTGCCCCCGAAAGGGGTGGCGGTTCCATGGTATTTTTGTCCTCGACGAGGACCGGAACCAACTTGTCGGCGGATTTCGGACCCGAGGTTTCAACCGCCAAATCATGGGCGCGCGGCGAAACCGCCACGGGAAATGGCGCGACCCCGGCCACCGGCAGCGTGCTTAGATTGAACTCGCGGGACACTTCATTGCGGGCGTAATCCACGCTCACCACCTTGATCATGCCGGTCAGCACGGCCTGGCGTGGAATGCAGAACTGGTCCGGGTGATTGGCCAGATGGTCCACGGCGTGCCAGGCGCGGTTGCCGGTCTGGTACGAGAACTGGGTGCGGCTGGCGTCCAGATGCGGATCGCGCACGTCCACCTTGACGACCGGCCCGTCGGGCGTGGCGGGCAAGGCGGCGACCTCGACCTGCGGCGGCTGCGTGTCCAGGACGACGATTTGGGCGGGGGCATCTTCCAGGGCCGAGGCCTTGCCGGACTTGTCCACCGTGACCAGGGCGAACCAGTATTCGCCGTCGCGTGGCGCCTTGAAGGTAAAACAATCCTTCGTGGGGGTGATCTTGTCCTTGAACATCCACGGCTGGGACGCCTCGTTCTTGACGTACAGCTGAATTTCCTGCAGGCTGGCCCGGAGCCGATCATCGAGGGAGACGGGCAGGAAAAAAGGGTTTTTATTCATGAAGGATTTTTCCGGCAACGGGCGTTTTTCAGCCGGGGAAGCGGTTGGCGGCCCTTGCCCCCAGGCCACGGTGGCAACGCCGCCGCCGGCGGCAAGAACTAATCCCAGCAGCCAGCGCGCCCACTTTTTCCCCTTGGACCTGGACATACGACCCCCTTCCCGAAAGGGAAACCGAGCCGCCCCTCACTCGGAGCGGCGTGGATGGATCGGCCGGGATTGCGTCCGCCGTCATCCCGACCTGGATTTTTCCTGCAAAGGGGCGGGACCATAGACCAAGGGCTATTTCAAGTCAAGAGGATTTTTAGGCATGGTTCAAAAAAGGGTTGTGGCGGGTAACAGAGCCGCGACCGTAAGGGAGCGGGGCGGCGGCCAAGACGAAGAATCCCGCTTCCTAACGGTCGCGGCTCTGGAACCATACCGATTTTTAGTTGAACCATGCCGGGATTTCATGGTTCAAGGGGTTCCGTTTGCCAGCTGCCGAGCCGGTCCACCTTTTCGAGCCGGGTGGTGAAAGTTAAAAGGCATGTTTACCGCACGCGTTAAGGTCGGGCCCGCCGAGAGTGTAAAGGGCGGTTTGAGCCAAGGAAAACTCGAAATAACCCAGTACCCCGATCCTTCCGCAAATCCAATCCTGGGAATTAATTAAGCAAAGCCCTATTGCAAAAGGCCAATTCCTTCGCCTCCGCGGCGGGAAAGAACCGGGTTCCTTTCTCTCACAGGCAACCTTCGAATTATGGGGCCTTTGTTTCCACGCCGGCGACATTTGTCGGGTTTATGGCTTATATTGCCTTTGACTGCTCGGAAAACCTGGGAATATGCGGAACTGAGAAAAGGACCTTCTTCGCTCTCCAAAAACCGGGACGTTTTGGAGAGACCCAGCCTGTCTGCAGACCCAGTAGTAGGCACACTCCGTGTGCCGTGAACGGCACACGGAGTGTGCTTACTTCCCTGGTATCACGGACGAGCACTTCAAGGACGAAAAGACGGTGCTTGACAGCCCTCTGTCACCCACGGGCACGGAGTGCGCGCCAAAATCCTTTGAACCCACTCCATGAATTCTCCCTTCTCTCCTGCCGCCCGCCTGGCCGAATGGATACGCTCCCCGGCCGGCCGGACTTTTGGGTTGACCTTCCTTGTGGGCGTGTTTTGCCTGTGGTGCTACTGGCCCACGCTTGGGTCGATGGCCGACCGCTGGGGCAACGACCCGCAGTATTCCCACGGCTTTCTGGTGCCGGTGTTCGCCCTGGTGGTGCTGTGGTCGCGGCGCGCGATGCTCGACCAGGGACCCGCGACGCCGTCCTGGTGGGGACTGGCGTTGTTGCTGCCGGCCCTGGGCGCGCGCTTGCTGGGCGCCAGCATGGACCTGGAGGCCGCCGATGCTTTTTCCCTGCTGCCGACTCTGGCCGGCGTGGTGTGGCTGGTGGGCGGCGGGACAATCTTGCGTTGGTCCTGGCCGGCCCTGGCCTTTCTCGGCTTCATGGTGCCGTTGCCGTTTCAACTGGAAATGCTCCTGGGCCATCCTCTCCGCCGCTTCGCCACGGTGTGCTCGACCTACGTCCTGCAAACGCTCGGCTTCCCCGCCCTGGACGAAGGCAACATCATCCTCATCGACCAGCTGCGGCTGGGCGTGATCGACGCCTGCAGCGGCCTGGGGATGCTCATGACGTTTTTCGCCCTGGCCACGGCCCTGGCCCTGGTCCTGCCGGCGCCGCTGGTGGACCGCCTGGTGGTCGTCGCCAGTGCCATCCCCATCGCCATCCTGGCCAACGTGGTCCGCATCACGGCCACCGCCATCGCCCACCATGCCTTCGGCAGCGACGTGGCCAATACCCTCATGCACGACCTGGCCGGCTGGCTCATGATGCCGCTGGCTCTGGCCCTGATGTGGCTGGAATTGCGTTTTCTCGCCCACTTATTTGTCCCGGTAGAGGAAAAAAAACCCCTGGCCGTGGTGAAATGGTGAGTGGTGGAGTGGTGAGTGGTGGAGTGGTTAAGTAGGCCCTTCGGGCCGTTTTTGCGACAAAAAGTTGTCGCAATCCGATAATCAAAAATTGCCAATTACCAATTGCCAATTACCAATTGCCAATTGGCAAAACCTGGCTGAATCCTCTTCCAAAATTGGCAATTGGCATTTGGTAATTGGCAATTGGCAATTTTCATTTGCCCCGAAAGGGGCCACTTCTTCCGGGCCACGTCCCGAAAGAAGCATAGGTTCTTGGGACAGTCATTGCAGAAAAGTTATTTACCACTCACTACTCACCACTCACCACTCACCACTCACCTCTCACCTAATCTTTAAAAAGGGCGATTACATAACGGGAGAATGCGACCATGGATTTCGTGAATAAACCCTTGACGGTGACAAATCCCTCCGCCGCGGGGGCGGCCAACGGCAAGACGGGGGCCTTGAGCGTTGTCCCAAGCGCGCCTTCGGGCTGGTCCGAGGGGCCGGCTGGGCCGCCCGGCCTGGCGGCGGCGCCGGCCCTGTCGGGCCTGATGCACGCCCTGCGGCGGCGCTGGCTCGTGACCGCCAGCCTGGCCTTGCTGGGGGCGGCGACCGTGGTCTTGGTGGTGCTCAACCTGGTGCCGGCCAAGTACCGGGTCGTGGCCCGGTTGCAGCTCTCCTCCCGCGCCGAGCGAGCCGTGTTCGCCGACGACGGGCCGGATGAGGATTTCCTCACCTACAAGACCAATTTAGCCGCCAGCCTCAAGAGCCTCGACGTCCTCAATACCGCCCTGAAAGAGAAAAAGAATCCCAGGCCGGTGAGCTGGCTCGAAGCCGGCCTGAAAACGGAATTCAAAGGGCCTGGGCTCCTGGAATTCACGCTCAGCGCCGACGAGCCGGACGGCCTGGCCGACTTGCTCAATACCGTGGTGGATACCGCCCTGGAAAAAATGAAGCAGGAAGAAAGCGACCGCCGGCGGAATCGCCTCAAGGAGCTGGAAGGCAAGCTGACCGCGCGGCGGTTGATCGTGGATGGGCGTAAACGCGGCCTGCGCCGCGCCGAAGGCGATTTGGACGACTGGGAAACCGCCAAGATCAAGTACAAGGCCGCCCTGGACAAGCTGGCCCTCCTCGAAAAGGAACTGCTTGACAACGGCAAGGAGCAAACCCGCCTCGTGCAATTCCTGCCCGCCGCCGAGAAAAAGGCCGACCCGGCCGGCAAGGACCTGGGGAAAAAACCGCTGAGCCCGGTCCAGGAAAAGGATGTGGATGAGGCCCTGGCCAAGGATACGCCAGCCCAGAATCTGTTGAAATTGATTGTCGAGATCGATGAGAAAATTCTTACCTTCGAGCGGTTACAAGAGCCATTCCGGACCCAGGAAATCCACAAGGCCCAAAACCACAAGGCGGGATGGCAAAAATCCTACCAGGAGCACCGCGACCTGATCCGCAAGGAGTTGGAAGCCCGGGCCCTGCAAAAAAACCAGAAAGACCTCGTCCTCCTTCAGAAAGAGGAAGCGTTCCTGAAAAACCGGCAGAAAAAGCTCGAGGAAGAAGCACGCAAAATCAATCCCATGAACCGGCCGGACCCCCTGATCGCCGAGGCCAGGTGGATCGAGGAGGAGGAAGGCAACCTGAAAAAGCTGAATGAGAAGATTGCCCAGTGGAACATGGAACCGGCGGCGGCGTCGCGCGTCAAGGTGCAGCGGGCCGAGGACGCGACGGGCAAGGACCTGGCCCGGCATTACAAGATGGCCGGGGCAGGCGCCGTCGGCATGTTTGGCTTGCTGTTGTTCGGCGTGGCCTGGTTGGAGTTCCGCCAGCGCAAGATCAGCGCCGCCGCCGATGTCAGCCAGGGCCTGGGCCTGAGCCTGGTGGGCACGCTGCCCAACTTGCCGGCGCGCGCCCGCCAGCCCAACCCGGCGGCGCCGCGCGATCAAATCTTGCAACACCAGCTGGCTGAGGCGGTCGATGCCATTCGCACGCAGCTGTTGCACGCCGCCCGGACCGAGAAGCTCCAGGTAATCATGGTCACCAGCGCCCAGGGAGGCGAGGGCAAGACGTCGCTGGCCACGCAGTTGGCGGCCAGCCTGGCGCGGGCCTGGCGCAAAACCCTGCTGATCGACGGCGACCTGCGCCATCCGGCCACGCAGCAGCTGTTCGACGTGCCCCTGGAACCGGGCTTCAGCGAAGTGCTCCGCGGCGAGGTCAACCTGGGCGACGCGGTGCGGCCGACGGCCATCAGCCGGCTGTGGCTGATGCCGGCCGGCCAGTGGGACAGCCACGCCCTCGAAGCCCTGGCCCAGGAGGCCGTGCAGCAGCATTTCGAGCAGCTCAAACAGCAGTACGACTTCATCATTGTGGATTCGTGCCCGGTGCTGCCGGTGGCGGACGCGTTGAACCTGGGCCAGCACGTGGACGGCGTGATCTTGTCGGTGCTGCGCGACGTCAGTCGCACCCCGGCGGTCTACGCCGCCCAGCAGCGGCTCGGCAACCTCGGCATCCGCACGCTCGGCGCCGTGGTCATCGGCGAGGCCGCCACCGCTGGGCCCACGTACGCCTATCCGGCCCGCACGTGAAAAAATCCGAAATCCGAATATCGAAATCCGAAACAAATTCGAATTTCGAAAAAAAACAAATTCGAAACCAAAGAAAAGAATTCGGGAAAATCTACCATTCTCGTTCCCAAACTCTGTTTGGGAACGCCAGGCCTCGAAAAACTTGGATTTGTTGTAGATTTTGCATTTCGGATTTCGGATTTGTTTCGGATTTCGAGATTCGGATTTCGGATTTAGGAAAACCATGAAACGCTGTTTAACTTTGGCGGCGGCTCTGGCCTTCCTGGTTTTCTCCGGGCTGGTGCACGGGCTGTGGACCGATCGCTGGCAGAAATCGGCGGCGCTGGAACAGGCCCTGGAGCGGGTCCAGCGGGTGCCGCTGCACATCGGGGCGTGGCGCGGGGAAGGGCTGGAGGGCGATGCCGATGCCTTTCGCCGGTCGGGGGCCCAGCGCTACTGGGTCCGGCAATACCGGCACCCGCGGCACAAGACGGCCATTACGGTCATTTTGATGTGCGGCCGGGCCGGCCGCATGTCGGTGCACACTCCCGAGGTCTGTTATCGCGGCGCCGGCTATGAGATGGGCGATGCCGCCGTTGGCCTGGCGGTGACCCCGCCCTCCGGCCCGGACGGGACCTTGTGGACCGCCAAGTTCACCAAGACCTCCCGTGTCGCCGACTTGCGGCTGTACTGGGCCTGGAACGGCGCCGGCCGCTGGGAGGCGGCGCAAAGCCCGCGCTGGCATTTTCGCGGTTTGCCTTTCCTGTACAAACTGTACGTCATTCGCGAAGAAATTCCCCCGTTGCCCGCCGCGGACGCCTTGATGCGCGATTTTCTGGAGCACCTGCTGCCCGCCCTGCACGCCGCCCTGTTCGCGGAAATCTGACTATCGAAAATGCAGTTTACGTTTAGCGCTCGCATGATGCTTGCAAGAAGGATATCCCCCTTGCAAGCATCATGCGAGCGCTAAACGTAAACCGGATCGAAACCGTATGCTTTCGTTCCCTGATTCCCGTCCACTGGAGATTACCCGGCCACCGTTGCCCAACAGCCAAGGGAGCGGCTCCGGGCAGGTCGTGGCGGTGGGCGGCTGGTATCCGTCCTGCAAGCGGGCGGGGGAGTTTGTCTTTGCCCTGGTGCTGCTGCTCTTGACGCTGCCGCTGTTGCTGCTGGCCATGGCGCTGGTGAAGTTGACGTCGCGCGGTCCGGCCCTGTACACGCAAACCCGCGTGGGCCGGGGAGGCCGGCCGTTCACGCTGTACAAGATCCGCAGCATGGCCTACCAGGCCGAGGACCTGACCGGCGCCACCTGGTCGCCGGCCGGCGATAATCGGGTCACGGCGGTCGGCCGCTGGCTGCGCCGCAGTCATGTCGATGAGCTGCCGCAGCTGTGGAACGTGCTTCGTGGCGACATGAGCCTGATCGGCCCGCGCCCGGAACGCCCCGAGTTCGTGCCGCAGCTGGAACAGGCCCTTCCTTGGTACGGCCAGCGCCTGTTGCTGCGCCCCGGGTTGACCGGCCTGGCCCAAGTCCAGTTGCCGCCGGACACCGACCTGGACAGCGTCCGCCGCAAGCTGGCCTACGATCTGTACTATTTGCACCATGCGTCCTGGTGGCTGGACTGGCGCATCGGTTGGGCCACGGTTTTGCACATGGTTGGGGTGCCGTTTGCGACCCTCCGCCATCTGTTCGGTTTCCCCAAGCCGGCGGACATGGAAAGGGCCTGCCAGTTTCCGCCGGCGCCAATGTATTTCCGGTTGACGGCCAACGGCCAAGCGGAGGGGAATGGGACCGCCGAGACCGATCTTGAAGCGGCAAACTCCTAACGCGGCTGAGCCGCAGTGTAGTCGTCACGCTCCGCGTGACGCGAATCCTCACGCGGAGCGTGAGGACTACACTCAAGCAGCTTGAAACCAAAAACTTCTCCGCGCCGTTCGGAGAAGTTGGGAAAATAGAAACTAGAGGCTAGTCCGAGCGGTGGGGTTAGCCGCTTGCGGCTTAGCGTGTGATCCGGCTAAGCCGCAAGCGGCAATCCGAAGTTTCGGATTTCGGATTTTGATATTGGAATTTGTTTCGGATTTCGGCTTTCGAATTTCGGATTTTTGAGAGATGGCCTTTTTTCTTTTTCTCCTGGTCAACGCCACGCTGTTTCTGCGGCCGGCGGAAATCGTGCCGGCATGGCAGGGGGCGTCGCTTTATGAATTCCTGATCCTGGGCTGCGCGCTTTTCGCCCTGCCCGAGATGCTGGCCCACCTGGGCGCCCGGCCGCTGGAGGCCCAGCCGGTTACCCTGGGGGTCTTGGGCCTGTTGGCCGCCATTCTTCTGGCCCCGTTGACCGGGCTGGATTTTGATCACGCCTGGCAGGCCGGGTTTTTGTTCGCCAAAGTCATCGTGTATTACCTCCTGCTGGTCAGCCTGGTCAACACGCCGGCTCGGCTGGGCTGGTTTATGGTTTGCCTCGTCTGGTTCAGCTTTGGCCTGGCGCTGATTACCGTCCTGCAATACCACGAAGTCTTCACGTTGCCGACCTTGAAAAAGCTGACCGAGATGGAAATCGATCGCGTCACCGGCGATGCGCTGGTGCTGACCCGCCTGCAGGGGTCGGGTATTTTCCATGATCCCAACGACCTGGGGGTGATGCTGGCGATGGTCGTGCCGCTGGCCCTGTACTGCCTGACCAATCCTGGCGGCGTGGGCAGGGCGGTGTATCTGGCGCCCCTGGCCTTATTCCTTTACGCCATCGGTTTGACGCAATCGCGGGGGGCGTTTCTGGCCCTGTTGACCGGTCTGGGCGCCACGCTGGCCATGCGCTATGGCGGCCGCAAGACGCTGGCCATCGCCGCCCTGGGCCTGCCCTTTTTCGTGCTGGCCTTCGCCGGCCGGCAGACCACGTTTTCGGCCACGCACGGCACCGGCCAGTCGCGCATTCAGCTGTGGAGCGATTGGCTGACCGAGTTTCGCGCGCAACCGCTGTTCGGCAAAGGCCTGGAAATTCCTGAAGAAAACGCGGAATTCCAGCCGGGTTGGACCGGCCGAGGGCACACCGCCCACAACGCCTACCTGCAGGCCTTTGCCGAACTGGGCTTTTTGGGCGGCCTGTTGTTTCTCGGATTGTTTTACTTCGCCTTGCTGTCCCTGGTGCGGATGCAGCCCTGTAGTAGGCACGCTCCGCGTGCCGTAACGGCACACGGAGTGTGCCTACTACAAAACGGCCGCTTGCATCCCTTCCTGTTTGGGGCCGTGGCGGCTTATGCCCTGGGCCTGATGTCCTTGTCCATGGGTTACGTCATTCCGACCTATCTGGTCGTGGGCCTGGCGGTGGCCTACGCGCGGATCACGCCGTGCTATTCGCCCTTGCCGGCCCCGCGCTTTGACGGAACCGCGGTCCGGCGGCTGTTCTGCTTGAGCCTGGGCTTTTTGGCCCTGATGTATGTCACGGTTCGAGTGTTTATTCGATGGTGAAAGAATGAAGCACCACGCGGGAAAGTTTGATCCATTTAGCCGGCGAGCTCGCTCGCCGTGGATTGGATTCTGCCCACGGCGAGCGAGCTCGCCGGCTAAATGAAAGGTCTCAATTCCCACCGCGTGAAGTATAAGTAGACAATAAGAGGATTGAGGATTGCGGACAGAAGAATTGCCAACTGCCAACTGCCAACTGCCAATTGCCAATTGGCAGGGGGAGGACGACCGCCCGGCCGCCGATCTGCGCCGCCGGGCAGTCCGCGGCGGCACGCTCCTGATCGCCAGCCGGCTGTTGATCCAGGTGGGGCAATGGGCCGTGACTTTGATCGTGGCGCGGCTGCTCGTGCCCTACGATTACGGGCTGATGACCAGCGGCCTGATCTTCGTGGGCCTGGCGGACCTCCTGGCCGAGGCGGGGGTGGGCCGGGCCTTGATTCAAAAGGACAAGCTGGAACCGGGGGACCTGGCCGAAGGCTTCACGGTCACCCTGCTCTTGGCGGCGGCTCTGTACGGCTTGCTTTACCTGGGGGCGCCCCACGCCGCCGCTTTCCTGGACGCGCCGGAATTCAGCACCTTCCTGCGCGTGCTGGCCTTGATCCTCCTGCTGCTGCCGTTCAAGACCATTCCGTTGGCCTTGCTGGACCGGAACCTGAAGTTGGGGAGTCAATCGGGGGTCTACGTAGCGACGGCGGTGGTGCAATCGGGCTTGGTGCTCGGTCTGGCGGCGGCGGGCTTGGGCTACTGGGCTTTGCTGGCCGGCGTGTTGGCGGCGCGGTTGTCGGAAACCGTGGCCTTTGGTTACCTGGCCGGCTGGCGGCCGCGGCTGCGCTGGCCCGGTCCCAGAGCACGCGGCCTCTTGGCCTTCGGACTGCACGTCAGCTTGGGAAGCCTGTTGTGGTTTGTTTACAGCAATTCCGATTTCGCCATCGTCGGCAAGTTAGCCGGGCCGGTGGCCCTGGGGTATTACGCCCTGGCGTTTCAGCTCATTTCTTTGCCGGTGCAGAAACTGACGGCCAACGTCAACCAGGTGGCGTATCCAGTGTATTGCCGGCTGCAACAGGACCCGGCGCGCTTGCGCGACTGGTATCTTCGCCTGACCGGATTGTTGGGCTTTTTCGGGCTGCCCGTCCTGGTCGGCATGGTCCTGGTGGCCGATGATGCGTTCCTGGTGGTGTTCGGAACGCAATGGACGCCGGCGGTATTGCCGTTTCAGCTGCTGAGCGGCGCGGGTTTGGTGATGCTGTTGAGCGCCTCCCTGCCGCCGCTCTTGAACGCTCTGGGCCGGCCCGATCTCAACTTGAAATACACGGCCCTGTGCACGCTGGTATTTCCCGCCTGTTTCGTTCCCGCGGGTCTGGCGTACGGCTTGATCGGTATCTGCGTCGTCTGGGTAGTGGTCTATCCCTTGATGGTGGCGGGCCTGTTCACCTGGACGAAACCGCTGACGGGCGTCGGCCTGACCCGTCTCTTGCGTGTGCAAGCGCCCATGCTCGGAGCGGGAGCTTTCATGACGTTAGTGGTACTGGCCGTGCGCTGGGGTTTGGAGGTCGAGCCGCCGTTGCGTCTGGGGTTGAGTGTTGTCGCCGGCGCCCTGGCCTACGCCGGCTGGATGGTGTTCTTGGCCCGGCGCACGGTGCTGGCGGATTTGCGCGCCCTGTGGTGCGAGCTGCGACGATAGGCTGTGTTCACGAGCGGCAGGGTTTATCCCCGCCGTGTGGCCGGTACCGCCGGGATAAACCCGGCGGCTCGTCGCATTAATTGCGAGGCGAAGATGGCAGATATCTGTGTTCTGGGACTGGGCTACGTGGGCCTGCCCACGGCGAGCTTGCTGGCCAACGCCGGCTTTCATGTCCTGGGCGTGGACGTCGATGGCCAGATCGTGGCCATGCTCCAGAGCGGGCGGACGCGGCTGGAAGAAGCGGGACTGTCCACGCTGGTGTCGGCGGCGGTGCACAGCGGCAATCTGGTCCCGGCCGCCGCGCCCGAGCCGGCCGATACCTTTTTGATCTGCGTGCCGTCGCCGGTGACCTCCGCCAAGACCGCCGACCTGGCGGCGATCGAACAGGCCACGCGCGACATCCTGCCCCTGCTGCGCCGCGACAACCTCGTCATTCTCGAATCGACCGCGCCCGTGGGTACGACGCGCACCGTGGTCGGCCGCATCCTGGGCGAATCAGGACTCGAGCCGGGCCGCGATTTCGACCTGTGCTACTGCCCCGAACGCGTCCTGCCCGGCAACACCGCCCACGAGCTGATCAACAATCACCGGCTCATCGGCGGCATCACCCCCCAGTCTGCCGCCCACGCCCAGCAGGTTTACGAACGCTTCGTCCAGGGCAAGATCGTTCTCACCGACGACCGCACCGCCGAGATGTGCAAGCTCATGGAGAACACCTACCGCGACGTGAATATTGCCCTGGCCAACGTGTTCGCCCGCATCGCCGAGGACGCCGGCATCAACGTCTGGGAGGCCATCGAGTTCGCCAATCTGCACCCGCGCGTGCAGATCTTGAAGCCCGGCCCCGGCGTCGGCGGCCACTGCATTCCGGTCGATCCGTGGTATTTGGTGGAGGCCTTTCCCGAGCATACCTCGTTGTTGCGCAAAGCCCGCGAAGTCAACGACAGCCAGGCCGAGCGCCTGCTCGATTTGATGTGGGAAACCGGCGAGCTGAGCCCCGGCGACAAGCTGGCGGTCTTGGGAGCGGCGTACAAGCCGGACATCGACGATCCGCGCGACAGCCCGGCCGGCCGGCTGGCCCGCGCCGCCCAGGATCGCGGCCTGGACGTGCAGGTGCATGATCCCCTGGTCAAGGCCGGCACCCCCCTGTCCCCCCTTGGCCAAGGGGGAGAAAAGGGGGGTTGCCTGACCGTCAGCAACGACCTGCCCGACTGCTTGCGGGGCGCCGCGGCGGCGACGCTGGTGTGCGCCCACAAGAGCTACCGCACGCTGTCGGCCAAGTTCTTTGCCGAGCACATGGCCGGCCGGCTGCTGGCCGACTCCCGCAACTGGCTCAACCACGCCGCCCTGCGCCGCGCCGGCTTCACCGTCGTCCTGCTGGGCGTGGCCCGCGACCGCCAGCCACTTCAACAGGAAGTGCTGGCCAAAGTTTCGTGACAGGAATAAATTCGAGCTCCGCCTGCTGGAACCGGCCATCGACTGAGAGTGACTCCCATGAAATGGACAATTGCTGATTCAATCGGGCTGCTTGTCGCCGTTACCGTCGCTAACGTTCCCTTTGTCTTTGTTATTCTGTCGTTCGGCGGCGACA
>CAZFGM010000024.1:14437-21493 GCA_964518515.1 uncultured Alcaligenaceae bacterium
TTCAATGATGGCGGCGAGGTCCCGGAGGAATTGCTTGGGGAAGCAGTAATTGAGGTCAGAACTCGCTTCAAGGCGGTGAGGTACGACAGCCAGGGAATGGAAGGCCAGTGGCTGCAAAAAGGGATTTTGTACCAGGATGAACTGTCTCTCATCATCGTGGACATGCCGGACACCTTGAAAAACCGCCAATGGATGAAGAAATTCAAGGCGAAAAAAAATGCGCAAGATTAGAAGAAAGATTAAGAGTAGGAAGAGGATTATGAACAAGAGCAAGAGTAAGATAAAGACATCATTATCTCACTCTTTATCTTGCTCTTAATCCTCTTCCAAATCATTATTTTCATCTTACTCTTTCTCTTCTTTTGCCGGAGCAGGATAACAATCCCTGAACGGTTACCAACTTCCCTTCTGCGAGTTCATTGATTCATACTTCCCAGCGGGAAGTTTGACTTGGCGCGCTACCGGTCCGGCCCTTTGGTGGTGACGGCCGGTTTCGAATTTCGAATTGGGGAGCGCCCGTGGGACAATACGACAGTTTGCGGCCGCGGAAGGTGGTGGTCCTGTTCGGCACTCGGCCGGAGGCCATCAAGCTGGCGCCGGTGGTGCTGGCGTTGCGCAACCACCCCGCCTTCGCCTGCCACGTGTGCGTCACGGCCCAGCATCGCCACATGCTCGATCAGGTGCTCGAGGCCTTCCAGATCGTTCCGGACACCGACCTGGACCTGATGGAGCCGAACCAGACGCTGGGGCGATTCGCGGCGCGGGCCCTGGAAGCCATCGACGGTTTTCTGGCCAAAGAACAGCCGGAGCTGGTAGTAGTTGAGGGCGACACGACGACGGTGTTCATGGCAGCGCTGGCGGCATTTTATCACCACTTGTCCGTCGCCCATGTCGAGGCGGGCTTGCGCACCGGCAACTTGCAATCCCCGTTCCCAGAGGAAGCCAATCGCGTTTTGACCACGCGCCTGGCCCGGCTGCACTTCGCCCCGACCGCCACCAGCCGCGACAACCTGCTGCGCGAGGGCGTGCTTGCGACCCGAATTTTCGTCACCGGCAATACCGTGATCGACGCGTTGTTGCTCGCTCTGGATCGGGTGAAACAACAGCCGCCGGAGATTCCCGGGCTGTCGCGGGAAACCCTGGCGTCCTGGGGCGACCGGCCGGTGGTGCTGATCACCGGCCATCGCCGCGAGAACTTCGGCGCCGGCTTCGAATCCTTCTGCCGGGCCATTGCCGCCCTCGCCTATCGCTTTCCCGACGCCCAGTTTGTCTACCCCGTGCACCTCAACCCCAAGGTGCGCGAACCGGTAGCGCGCCTGCTGGGCAGTGATGGCGCGAGAAATATCCACCTGATTGAGCCCTTGCCATATTTGCCGTTTGTCGCCCTGCTGGACCGGTCTACCCTGGTCCTGACCGATTCGGGCGGGATTCAGGAAGAAGCCCCCAGCCTGGGCAAGCCGGTGCTGGTGATGCGCGACACCACCGAGCGGCCCGAGGCGGTCGAAGCGGGAACCGTGAAACTGGTCGGCACCGATTATGTCACCATCATCCGGGAAACCAGCCTGCTGTTGACCGATGCCGCGGCGTATCGCGCCATGGCCCGTGCCCATAATCCCTACGGAGACGGCAAAGCAACGAAACGAATTATCGACGGGTTTCTGTCCTATTTTGGATTGCAGACCGACATTTATTATTGACGAGCGGCGGGGTTCATCCCCGCCGTCCAGGGATCCAAACGGCGGGGATAAACCCCGCCGCTCGTGGCAAATGCGAAAGTTGTTATTGGTTACCTTTCACTTTCCCCCCTCGGCGGCAAGCGGGACTTTCCGGCTCTTGGGTTTCGCCCGGCATCTGCCCAAATGCGGCTGGGGGACGGTCGTGGTGGCGCCGCCGGGCACGCCGTTCGATCCGGTGGATGACACGCTGACGGCCAAAATCCCTGCCGAAACGGTGGTGTATTCGGTGCCGTTTCCGGGGAGCTTCAAGATCGTGCGGCGGCTGGCGCCCAACGGCAGGTGGCTGCCGGCGGCCTACCGGGCCTGTGTTCGAGCCATCGCCGAGCAGCATCCCGACGCTCTCTTGACCTCCGGGCCGCCACACGCGGTTCACTTGCTCGGCCGGCTCTTGAAAGGGCGCTTCGATCTGCCTTGGGTGGTGGATTGCCGCGATCCGTGGACCTATGGCACCGGCCGGCCTCCGGGCAATGCTCTAGCTAAGCGCTGGGAAAGGTTTCAAGAAAAGCTGGTGATGACAGCCGCCGACGGCATCATTACCAATTCGCCGCTGGCCTGTGCCGCCTTGCAAAAGGACCTGCCCCGCTTCGCCGCCAAAATATCGGCCATCACCAACGGCTTTGATCCCGAGGATTTTCCGCTAGCCCAACCGCCCGGATCGGCGGAGGTGACTCTGCTCCACACGGGCGAGTTGTATTCCGGCCGCGATCCACGTCCGCTGTTCGACGCGCTGCGGGAGATGGGGGTGGCTCAGGCCAAGCCGCTGCGCGTGAAATTCTTGGGCACGGCCTCGGACACCCGGATCGACTGGCCAGAGGAAATTCGCCGGCGGGGATTGGAAAACTTTGTGACCTTCGACGGGCACGTGGGGTATGACCAGGCTTTAAAGGAAATGGTCCGGGCCGATCTGCTTCTGTTGCTCGATTCGCCGGGGCGGCGGGTGGGCTTGCCGGCCAAGCTGTTCGAATATTTCGGGGCGCGACGGCCGATTTTGGCCCTGGCCGACGCCGCCAGCGATACCGCCTGGGCGCTGCGGCAAAGCGGCGTGCCTTACCGCCTGGCTCATCCCAGCGACGTCGCCGGCATCGGCCGGGCCTTGCGCGAACTGGTAAGCGAGGTGGCGGCTACGAACGGAACGATGGTGCCACCGGTGCCGCACCGTTTCACCCGCGCCCACATGGCTGAAGCCCTCGCGGGCGTTCTGGACGGTGTGGTTTCGCGGGGTTGAGTAAAGGAAAGCAATGTCTAATAGGTTGCGTATGAAAAGCTCGCTCGGCGGTTTCGCGTGAACCCGTCCTTGGCAATGATTTTGTCCACAGGGAAAGATATTGTTCACGCGAAACCGCCGAGCGGTGATCCAGACGCATTTCCAGGAGCTTGATTTCAGGAAATGGCAAACGTCCGCCGCCGCCTGCGTATCGCCCACGTCACCCTCGGCCTGGAGGTCGGCGGCCAGGAAAAATTGCTGGTCGAATTCGCCCGCCATGCCGACCGCGACCGGTTCGACTTGCATTTTGTGTCCCTGAGCGGTCGCGGCCAACTAGCGGAAACGCTGGCGGCTTGCGGCGGCACCGTGAGTGCTCTGCATGAACCGGAGGGCTTGCGACCGGGCCTGATCTTCCGCCTGGCCCGTTGCCTGCGAGGGTTCGATATCGTTCATACGCATGACGACAAGCCGCTGTTGTACGGCGTGCCGGCGGCGCGGCTGGCCGGCGCCAGGGCCGTGATCCACACCCACCACCATGGCCCCTTGCCGTCCATACAGCGCCGGCACACCCTGGCCATGGCGTGTCTGGCCCACTGGACGGACCGATTCGTGTGCGTGTCCCGCCACAGCGCCCGCTGGTTGATCGGTGAAGGTGTTCCGGCTCGCAAGGTCGTCATTCTGGCCAATGGCATCGACATGTTGCGTTTCGCCTGGTCCGGGCCAAATCCGGATGGACCCATCGTGACGGTGGCCCGGCTCAGCCCCGAGAAAGATCAAGAAACCTTGCTGCGGGCGATGGCCCTGGTCCGCCGGGAAGTTCCCCAGGCCCGCCTGGAAATCGCCGGCGCCGGTCCCTGCCGGCCGGCCCTGGAAAAACTGGCGGGCGCTTTGCACCTACGGGACACCGTGCGCTTTCTGGGACACGTGTCCGATGTACCGGACTTGCTGGCCCGCGCGCGCGTGTTTGTGTTGTCGTCGCTCACCGAGGGGATTTCGCTGACGCTTCTGGAAGCCATGGCCAGCGGTTTGCCGGTGGTGGCCACCAGGGTGGGCGGCAATCCGGAAGTGGTAAGCGATGGGGAAACGGGCCTGCTGGTGCCACCGCGCCAGCCGGCGGCCCTGGCCGGGGCGCTCGTGCGTTTGTTACGCGATCCGGACGCCGGCAAGGATTTTGCCCGGGCCGGTCGCCAGCGCGCCGAAGCCCAGTTCGACGTTCGCCGCATGGTCGCCCAGTATGAGGCACTGTACCAGGGAAGGTTTATTGATTCTGAGAAAACCAAAGTCCCATGGGATGCGTCGAAAACACCGCTTGGCGGTTTCGCGTGAACAGCATCCTGTGTGGCTGACAGTCGCAGCCAGGATGCTGGTTCCGCGAAACCGCCGAGCGAGCCGCGACCACGCAATCCATAGACATTGATTTTCCCTGGAATTGCCAACGGGCAGATGTCGGTTTTTCTCTTATGAAAGTTGTCGTCGTCAGCGAAAGCCCGTGTTATCCGCCCACGGCGGGCAATCGCATTCGCACTTTGAATTTGATGCTGCCTCTGGCCCGGCGGCACGAGGTGACGTTTGTCTGCCGGACTACGGCCGACGCCGGAGAAAGCCGCCAGTGCCGCGAGTTTCTCGGCGACCACGGCATTACGCCGGTGTTGGTGGACGATCCGCCGGCCAAGAAATCCGGCCTCAAGCATTATCTCCGCCTGGCCGCCAACTTGCTGTCGCCGCGGCCATATTCCGTGGCGCTGCACAACAGCCGCCGCGTGCGCGCGGCTCTGGGCGATCTTGCCGCCCGCCAAGCCGTCGATCTATGGCAATTCGAGTGGCTGGCATACGCCGACACGGTGCCGCCGCATCCTGTGGGCCGCAAGATCGTCATGGCCCACGACGTGGTCGCCCTGCTTTGGCGGCGCCATTACCAGACCGAGACCAATCCGTTCAAGCGTTGGTATATCCGCCGCCAGTGGCACAAGTTCGAACGGATTGAGGGACGAATGTTTCGCCAGGCGACTCGCGTGGTGGCGGTCAGTCCGCAAGACGCCGCCCTGGCCCGGGAACTCTATGGCATTGCCAACGTGGATGTGGTCGAAAACGGCGTGGACAACGCCTATTTCGCTGACGACTCTTCCCCCTGGCGAGCCGAGGTCCGTAAGGACCCGGATGCGACGCGTAATCCGCGGCAAATCCTCTTCATCGGCGCGCTGGAATCCCGGCCCAATGCCGATGCCGCCGTGCAGCTACTCGATCGGGTCTTTCCCCAGGTCCGCGCACAGGCGCCCGAGGCCCGGCTGGTCCTCGTCGGCCGCAATCCGCCAGCCGCCTTGGTCCAGCGCGTCCGATCGCAGCCGAATGTCGAATTGCATAGCAGCGTGCCGGATGTCCGTCCGTTTTTCGTCCGCAGCGGGGTTCTGGCCGTGCCGATCCGCATTGCCGGTGGCTCGCGCATCAAGATTCTGGAAGCCCTGTCGGCCGGGTTGCCGGTGGTTTCCACCCGCGTCGGCGCCGAGGGCCTGGATTTGCAAGCCGGCCGCGACCTCGTGGTGGTCGAAACCGTGGACGCCATGGCCTCCGCCCTGGTGCAAGCGCTGCGCCAGCCGGCCCGCATGCAGGAAATGGCTCGCCACGGACAGCAGGTGGTCCGCGACCGGTATGATTGGAACATGCTGGCCCTGAAACTGGAATCCATTTGGGAGCGCGCGGTCGATTGGGGAATGGACCGTTTAGCCGCCGGCCTCGGGCCGGCGCGAACATAATCCCTGAATGAACTGCACCCAACCAGTGCGCTTTTTTTGCTGGGTGCCATGCATGCCACCCCTCATTCAAAAAGCGCAATGGTATTGACTTCGCCTCATTGTCGAGGTTCCTTCCGCGCCGGCCCGAGGCCGGCGGCTAAACTAGGACACCCCCATGACAAAACCCTATCGTGTCGGCCTGGTCGGCGCCGGCGCCATCAGCGAGTTTCACATTCGCGGGTTGCAGCGCTTGTCCGGCGTGGCGATTGCCGGCATCACCGACCTGGACGCCGCCCGCGCCGGGGCGATGGCCGAGCGCTTTCGCTTGCCAGCGGTGTTTCCGTCGCTGGAGGCGCTGATCGCCGCGGGGGTGGACGTGGTTCATGTTTTGACGCCGCCGTCCAGCCATGCCGCCCTTACCCTCGAAGCTCTGGAAGCCGGTTGTCACGTCCTGGTGGAGAAGCCGCTGGCGACTTCGGTCGAAGATGTGGATCGCATCGCCGAAGCGGCAAGAAAAGCGGGCAAGACGGTCGGCGTCAATCATTCGCTGCTGTACGATTCCTTCGTCGTGAAGGCGCTGGACCTGGTTCGGCGGGGTAAGATCGGCGACGTCGTGGCGGTCGATTATTTCCGCAGCCAGGCTTATCCGCCGTATCGCGGCGGGCCGCTGCCGCCCTGGTATCGCGAGGGAGGCTATCCCTTCCGCGACATGGGCGTGCACGGTCTGTACCTGCTTGAGGCATTCCTGGGGGAAATCCAGGATGTGACCGGGCAATTTGACAGCCGCGACGGGGATCCGAACCTCTTGTTCAACGAATGGCGCGCCCTGGTCCGTTGCAAAAACGGCACCGGCCACGTGCACCTGTCGTGGAATGTCAAGCCCTTCCAAAACGTGATCCTGGTGCAGGGCACGCACGGCGTCCTGCGCGCCGACTGCTTCGGCATGAGCGTGACGGTGCGAAAGACGCGGCGCTTGCCGGACATCGTGCAGCGCGCGGTCAACGCCTGTTGCGAGGCCTTGCAGACCTTGATTCAAGTTCCCGCCGCCCTGGTGGGAATAGCCAGCAAGAAAATCCTGCGCTATCACGGCTTGCAGATGGCCATTGCCGCCTTTTACAAGAATCTCCGCGCCGGCAAACCCGCGCCCTTCCCCCCGGAAAAGGCACGCCCCATTGTCGATTGGACCGAACGCATCGCCCGGCAAGCGGACCAGGCCAAGGAAAAATACCTGAGTCGGTTCCCGCGGATGTTGACCTCCCCGGTCCTGGTCACCGGGGCTGGCGGCTTCATCGGCCGGCACCTGGTCCGCCGGCTCCTCGGTCAGCACGAGCGAATCCGGGTGTTCGTTCGCCGGCCTTCGCCTGAACTGATGGATGATCCGCGCGTT
>CAZFGM010000025.1:0-3142 GCA_964518515.1 uncultured Alcaligenaceae bacterium
TCCCAACCCCACCGGGCCGCCGCGTGAAAGTCACCCAAGTAAAAGACGCACACCCTTCAGGATGTCACCTGTAATCGGTGAATCCATTCTTGCAAATGGGCCTGGCCTTGCCGATACAGGGCAACCGCTTCCTCCGGCGTGACGGGCGCGAACCGCACGTGTTCTCCCGGCCGAAGCTGGCCGAGCACGTCGAGGTCGGCGCTGATGACCTGGGCGATCTTGGGATAGCCGCCGATAGTCTGGCCGTCCACTCCTAGAATGATGCACTGGCCGTCGCGGGTAACCTGGACCGCGCCGGGGCACACCGGTTCGGAAAGCAGTTCCCGTTTCGGCAGGGTCAGGGGCCGGCCGTGCAGACGTAAACCCATACGATTGCTGTCGGGGGAGACAAGCATTTCCTGGGAATAAAACTCTTCCGTACAAAACCAATCGGCTTGGAGGCCGTCCACGACGCGCAAGGTGTGCACCGGAGGAGGCGGGTTGTGAAAACGGGATAGAAAACTGTCCTCAGGAGGTTGACGGCCCCCGCTCGCCGGGAGAAAGAGAAAGCGGGAGGGAATGGTGGCGGAGG
This sequence comes from uncultured Alcaligenaceae bacterium, assembly GCA_964518515.1. Taxonomy (GTDB): domain Bacteria; phylum Planctomycetota; class Planctomycetia; order Gemmatales; family Gemmataceae; genus CAZFGM01. Next base: position 572 of record CAZFGM010000025.1, read on the forward strand.
TACACGGCAGTTCCGCGCCGGCACGAAGCCGTTCGAGACGGGAGTAGCTATCCAGGATGCGTGGGGTGTGCAAGCCGCCCCGGACGCACAGGTAGGCGCGCATGCTCACGGGCGTGCCGGCGATGTGCAGAATCTCTTCCGGCCCGAGCGCGAAGGTTTTGCCCATGGGGATTGGCCGGCAATCACCTTCTAGGTCTGAGGCGAGCCGAGGTCCGTAAGGACCCGGTTCCTTACGGAACTCGGCTCGCCCCAAACGATGAGGGGAGCAATGAATCTGGAAAGGAGCGCCGAACACCACGCACGCCAGAGGAATATCGCTTTGCAAGGTCGGGCCGCTCAGGCTGAATTCCAGGGCGGGTGCGTCGGGCGGATTGCCGACCAGGGCGTTTCCCAGGGCCAAAGCGGCGCGATCGGCCGCCCCACCCACGGGCACGCCCAGGCTGCGGCACTGGGGCCGGCCATAATCCACGACCAGTGTGTACAGACCGGGTTCGAGGACCTTTAACGTCATGCGAATGGTTTCAGGACAAAGCCCTGCCGCGTCAAGGCCTCGCGCAGAGCGCGAACGAAAGCCAAGGCGTGCGGGTTATCGCCGTGCACGCAGATGGTCCGCACGCCGCGGCTTTGGACCAGCCAATGTACCTGGCGCACGGCCTCGGCGGGATCGTCGATCAGGGCGTCCGGCCGGGAGCGCGGCACCAGAGTGCCGTCCGGCAAATAGCGGCGATCGGCGAAGCCCTCGGCCACGAAACGACACCGGCCCGCGCTGGCCGTTTCCAACCGCGACTCCGGCAAGCCCAAGATCGGCAGGTCAAACAACGCCGCGGCAGCGACCACTGGCCGGGCAAAGGCGTCATCGCGGCAGGCCATGTTATATAAAGCGCCGTGCGCTTTGAAATGGCGTAAGGGAATGCCGACCGCCCGGGCCAAGCCGGCCAGAGCGCCCACCTGGTAAACGCAGTCTTCGAAAATCTGCTGTTCGGTGCGAACCAACTCGCGCCGCCCGAAATGTTCGCGGTCGGAAAAACCCGGATGAGCGCCGGCCCCAACGCCGTGGTTGGCCGCCAGGGCCAGGGTGGCATGGGCCGTGGCCGGATCGCCCGCATGAAAGCCGCAGGCGATGTTGGCCGACGTCACCAGCGGCAACACCTCCGCATCGGTCGCACAGCCTTCGCCCAGATCGCTGTTGAGGTCGATTTCCATGGAACCTGCTACGTTTATATCTCCCATTCCGGCACCCCGTGGGCGCCCACCGCGACCGGTTCTGTCTGGCTTTGGGTCGTGGTTTCCGGAACCGCTTTCACCGTCAGCACCAGACAAGAAGCGCGGCGGACAACCAGCTCGGCCACACTGCCCATGATGAGACGGTTCAATCCGGTCCGGCCGTGCGTGCCCATGACAATCAAATCGGCATGGCAATCCCTGGCCAGGCGCAGGATTTCCTCGGCCGGCTCGCCCTCGGCCAGGTAGCGCTTGATCGGCATGGTTTTCTCGGCCGGCTGGATCTGGAACAGCCGGTCGCGCAAGCCTTCTTCGGTCTCTTCCGGCGCCGGCGGCACCACGCCGAATTCGCCGAACGCCATCAAGGAGGTATGACGGACGTGGAGCAGAACCAGCTGGGCGCCGTAATCGCGAGCCAGGGAACAGGCTACGTGAAAGGCGGCCTGGGAGGGAGGCGAAAAATCCGTGGGATGCAGAATGGTTTTGATCGGAAACATGTTTCACCTCGCAGATTAGGCCCTCACCAGCCAGAAGGACGCTTGGAAAGGACTCGGGGCCAACTGGCGTGGTGTTAAGAAAATGGGATGACGTTTTCTTTATTTTATGCGGTTCGAGGTTCGGTTCAAGTTCAAAGTAGTAGCCATCCCCCACTCTTCAATAATTCTTGTCCGCTCGGCCTGGCAATCTTGATGAAGGGGATGAAGCGTTCCAACCAGAGCGTCGCCAGGAACGGCAGGCGGCCGACGCTATTAATCCCTCTGCCGAAATTCAGGAGTCTTTTCCATGTTACGCAAGATTCTTCTGGGGGCCGTTCCCCTGGCGGTGGTGGCGGCCGCGGCGTTTATGCTGCGAACGCCGGCCAGCAAGGCCGTCGCCGTCGAGCAAGTGCGCCTGGTCGCCGATTCGGACACGGTGGTGGCCGCGGCCGCGAAGAAGGCCCCGGCTATCAATCCGAAGGTGATTCCCAAAGTGAATCCACGCGTGGTGGTGTATCCGGTGTATCCTCGGATTCCGAATTATCCGTATCCGCGGATCGCCGTCTTTCCACGCGTGCCGAACATCACGGTTCCCCAGCTGCCGCGGCTGCCGGTGTACCCGACCTGCCCAACCATGATTCCCAACCTGCCGATGCCGGGCGGGCTGTCGTAAAGTTCGAGAAACCACGGGAGACCTGGAAGACACGGAAAGAAAAAACAGCACATACGGTTCTTGCCCAAACCGCAACGCCAGGCAGTTGGCCTCTTCCTTTTCCGTGTGTTCCTCGTCTTGCCGTGGTTTGTAGGTAGGTCAGGCTTTCCAGCCTGACCAGAACTGCTGTCAGCCTGGAAAGGCTGACCTACAACCTGGCCC
>CAZFGM010000025.1:3242-9706 GCA_964518515.1 uncultured Alcaligenaceae bacterium
CCCAGCTCAAAGGTCCGGCGCGGACCGCTCGCGCCGGACCTTGGGCTGGCCAATGACTCGCGGCGGCTTCAATTCGTCAACGTGACGGATTGGAAATCCGTCCTACGGAAATTGACCGCGCACGTGGAAGGAAGGTGGACCGATGAATAAATCCTTTATCCTGTCCCTGGTTCTGGCCGGGGGGCATCTGCTCCTGGTTGTTTGCGGTGCCGTGCACTGGCCGCTTCTGGGACATGACAATCCGGCCGGCCGGACCTTGCGCGTCTACGGTGCCATGACCGGCGCCGATTACAGCTACGGCTTCTTCGCCCCCGGCGTCGGGTCGCAGCTCCGCGCCACTTTTGTTCTCGTGGACAAAGAAGGCCGCACCTGGACCGACGTCGTCGGCGACGGCGCCAGCCATGAAGCCGGCCTGCGCATGGGCAATGCGATTTCCTGGTTCTACTATCCCCAGTCCCGACCGGGTGTGGCCGCCTCCCTGGCCGGCACCATGTTCGGCCGGCATCCTCGGGCCGAGCAGATCCTCGTCAAGGTCGAGTTCTATCACGTGCCGACCATGGCCGAATTCCGCGCCGGCGAACGCCCCGGCTGGTACCCGATGTACGAAGCCCAATTTTCTCGGACAAACACGCCCGCGACCAAGGAGCGTTAAGCCATGAACCTCTCCGTTCCCTCGACACCGACTTGGCCCGCGCGTCTGGGCGCCGCCGCGCTGCGGTTTGTTTCCGAGCCGGCCTCGCCGCGTCCTCTGGCCGTCCTGCGCATCGCCCTGGCCGGCGTGCTGCTCCTGCAAGCCTTCGCCCTCGCCGGCAATCTGCTCGACCTGTACGGCACGCGCGGCATTCTCCAGCGACCCATCGTCGCGGCCATGATTCCCGACGGCGTGCCCAGCATCAACTGGGCCATCGACTTGCTCGAACCGCTCGGTATTGATGCCGACACCAGCGTCCGCCTGGTGTTTCTTGTGTACGTGGGCAGCCTGGCCTGCCTGTTGCTCGGCTGGCGGACGCCGTTCGCCGCCCTGGCCGCCTGGCTGACGCACCTGAGCATGAAGGTCAGCGGCAGCGCCTCGATCTACGGCGTCGATCTGTTCGCCAACATCGCTCTGTTTTACTGCGTGTGGATGCCGGTGGGCCATTTCTGGTCGGTGGACCGGCTGGCCGGCCGGGTCTCGGGCGAACCATCGGCGCTGGCCCGGCTGGGGTTGCGGGTCTTGCAAATCCACCTGTGCATCGTCTACGGCACATCCGGCATTGAAAAGGCGTCAGGCGAGCAGTGGTGGAACGGCGAGGCCATCTGGCGGGCGGTCCTGTGGCCGGACATGGCCATGTACGACTTCACCTGGCTGGCCCACGTTCCCTGGCTGGCGCTGCTGCTTTGCTGGAGCACGTTGGCCCTGGAAGCGCTTTACCCGCTCTTCATCTGGCCGCGCTGCACGCGGAAACTGTGGGCCCTGGGCGTCGTCGGCATGCACGCCGGTATCGCCGTGGTCCTCGGCTTGACGTCTTTCTCGGCCGTTATGATCGTACTGAACGTGGCGGCTTTTCTGGCGCCCGCGGAAACGGCCGTGGCATCCAGGGCGGAAAAAAAAGAAAGCGGCTCGGCTACCGATAGGAGCAACTCCGAGATGGGTGCTGTGATTGTACCGGGGTAAGGGACTCGGAAAGAAAAAAATATCCCGTGCAACAGCGGCCACTGTAGCCGAATTCGCCAGAATTCGGGTTTCACACCCCCCGAATTCTGGCGAATTCGGCTACGAAGGTGGGATAATCATTTTTTGCCGAGTCCCTAAGACCGGTTGGCAGCTATTCGCCGGCTGTCCACCATTTCCACGTCAAGACCAGGCCGAGCAGGATGCCCACGAAATCCAAACCCACGTCGGCGAGCGAACCGCCTCGACCCACGTAGGTTTGCAAAAATTCGGTTACGGGGGCATGAACGATCACCAGGACCAACAGCATCCAGCGAATTCGCGCGGGTGGGCGCAGCCAGCCGCACAGGCCCGTCAGGAGAGCATAGCCCACAACATGGCCTATTTTGGCGGCCAAGAATTTTCGGCCCAAGGTGACTTTGTCCAGGGTGTTTTCCCCGCTTTCGGAAATCGGCATGAGCAGCAGAATGGTCCAGACCGCGGCAAAACCTGTCCACACCCCCCAACGAACCCAGGGACGCCGAGAGGAAGGAGGTGACGGGTTCATGAAAGGTACCTTGGTAACTGTCGGGCCTTTGTCAACAGGGTAGGTGTTGGGGGAAGAAATGCCCAGTTCTTTGCCCTTTTCACAACTCACAACCTCATTTTGTTTTTGTTTGGCCCCAGAATTGGTTATATTGATTGTGATCAACCGGACGGCATTGCTCTACTAAACTCGAGGAATTCCATGGCCCGGCTTATTCTTGTTCTTCCGGCACTCGGTTTGGTTTGCCCCCTCTTCGGCGAACCGGCCCCTGGTCCTGCGGCTGGCAAGGGTCCGCGCATCGATTTCGCCCGGCAGATTCGGCCTATTCTCTCCGATAACTGCTTCCGCTGCCACGGGCCGGACGACAAGGAACGCAAGGCCAAGCTGCGGCTGGATCTCAAAGAAAAAGCCTTCGGGGAGTTGCGCAGCGGCGGCCATGCCATCGTTCCTGGGAATTCGAAAAAAAGCGAACTGATCGCACGGATCACGGCCGCGAAGGAAGGCGAGCGCATGCCGCCCGTCAAGAGCACCAAGAAGCTGACGCCCGAGCAGGTCGAGCTGATTCGCCAGTGGATTGAGCAGGGGGCCGAATGGTCGGAGCACTGGGCATTCGTGCCGGCGAAACGTTCGGCATTGCCGGCGGTGCTAAACAAGACCTGGCCGCGCAATGCCATCGATCACTTCATCCTGGCCCGCCTGGAAAAAGAAGGGTTAAAGCCGTCGCCGGAAGCGGATCGGGTCACGTTGATTCGCCGCTTGACCCTGGACCTGACCGGCCTGCCGCCGACGCCGGCCGAGGTCGGTGCCTTTCTCGCCGACAAAAGTCCCGATGCCTACGAGAAGGTGGTCGAGCGCCTGCTGGCCTCGCCGCATTACGGCGAGCGCCTGGCGGTGGACTGGCTCGACGCGGCGCGCTTCGCCGACACCCATGGCTACCACATCGACAGCGGCCGCGACATGACCCGCTGGCGCGATTACGTCATCGACGCCTTCAACAAGAACTTGCCGTTCGACCGCTTCACCGTCGAGCAGCTCGCCGGCGACCTCATTGCCAACGCCACGCTGGAACAGAAGATCGCCAGCGGCTTCAATCGCAATCACATGATCAACTTTGAGGGCGGGGCCATCCCGGCGGAATATCACAACGCTTATATCGTCGATCGCGTCAATACCACCGCCACCGTCTGGCTCGGTCTGACCATCGCCTGCGCCCAGTGCCACGAGCACAAGTACGATCCGATCGCGCAAAAGGAGTTTTACCAGCTTTACGCCTTCTTCCACAATGTGCCGGAGAATGGCCTGGACGGCTCGAAGGGCAACGCCGCACCGGTGCTGAAGGTGCCTTCGCGCCAAGACCGGAAAAAGCTGGAAGAAATCGACGCCGCCATCAAGACCGTGGAAAAGCAGATGCTCGTGCCCATGCCCGCGGTCGATGCCGCCCAGGCCGTCTGGGAAAAGACGGTAACGGCCGAGAAACAGGTGGTCTGGACCGTGCTCGATGCCAGCGAGTTCAAATCGCGCGGCGGGGCAACGCTGAAAAAGCTGAAGGACTTATCCATTCTGGCCACCGGGCCCAATCCCAATACCGAAACGTATACCGTCATGGCTCCGTCCGCTTTGGGAAGCGTCACGGCCATCCGACTGGAAACGCTGCCCGATGACAGTCTGACCGCGCGCGGGCCGGGGCGGTCGCTCAACGGCAATTTCATTTTGACCAACGTTCGACTCAGCCAGATTACCCAGGGCCAGGAGAAAGCGGTGAAATTCAAGTCGGCGTCGGCCGATTTCAGCCAAAAGGGTTTTCCCGTCGCCAATGCCATCGACAATAATCCCAAGAGCGGGTGGGGGATATACCCGGAAGTGAGCAAGGGGCATTACGCGGTTTTCCAGAGCGACCAGTCCATTGGCCCAGATAATGGCGGCCGGTTAAAAATCACGCTCGAGTTCAATTCCCAGTTTGCCAGTCATCAGGCCGGGCGCTTCCGGTTGTCGGTCACGGATGCGGCGAATCCGCACGGCACCAGCTCGTTGCCGCACAACATTCTGGCGATCCTGTCCGTGTCCGCCGAAAAGCGAAGTGATCAACAGAAAGCGGAAATGCGCTCCTATTATCGGGCGCAAATTGCCACTGAATTGAAAGCGCTGCGCGATCAACGCGGGCGCCTCCATCAAGCCAAGTTGGAAATCGAGCAGAAATCGACCACGACGATGGTGATGCAGGAGATGCCGGCGCCGCGCGACACCTTCGTCTTGATCCGCGGCGAATACGACAAGAAGGGGGAAAAAGTGCAGGCCGGCGTGCCCGCCTTCTTGCCGCCCCTGGCCAAAGACGCGCCGCGTAATCGCCTTGGCCTGGCTCAGTGGCTGATCCATCCGTCGCATCCGTTGACCGCGCGCGTGGCGGTCAATCGCTACTGGCAGCTTTTCTTCGGCACGGGTCTTGTCAAGACGCAGGAAGACTTCGGCTCGCAAGGCGCGCCGCCCAGCCATGCCGAGTTGCTCGACTGGCTGGCGGTAGAGTTGGTGAATCCCTCCGCCGAGGGTCTGAAATCCAAGGTCGGCTGGAGTGTCCAGGACCTGGTGCGGCTCATCGTCACGTCGGCCGCCTACCGGCAGGCGTCGTTGGTTACCAAGGAACATCTGGCCCGTGATCCGGAAAATCGCCTGCTGGCCCGCATGCCGCGTCTGCGGCTGCAAGCCGAGTTCATTCGCGATCAGGCCCTGGCCGTCAGCGGCCTTTTGAATCGGGAGATCGGCGGCGCTAGCGTCAGCCCCTATCAGCCGCAAGGCCTATGGCAGGAACTGGCCTCGCGTCAGGACAGCAAGAACTGGAGTGCCCAGTTTTTCGTGCAGAGCCATGGCAAGGACCTGTATCGCCGTAGCATGTACACTTTCTGGAAACGGACGTCACCGCCGCCGCAGATGCTCACCTTCGACGCCCCCGACCGCGAGGTGTGCACCGTCCGCCGCAGCCGCACCAACACCCCCTTGCAGGCCCTGGTGCTGATGAACGATCCGACTTACGTGGAGGCCTCGCGCAAACTGGCGGAAAGGTTGATGCACGAAGCCAAGACGACGGACGAGCGCCTCGTCCTGGGCTTCCGGCTGGTTACCGGCCGGCCGCCGCAAGAAAAAGAACGTGCTGTTCTGCGCACGGTTTATCAAAAGCAACTGGAGAAATACCGTGCCGATGAAAAGGCGGCCCTGAAGCTGCTGGCGGTCGGCGAAGCCGGCCGCGACGAGCGTCTGCCGCCGGCCGAGTTGGCGGCGTGGACCATCGTCGCCAGCGTGATCCTGAATCTCGATGAAACGCTTTCCAAGAATTAACTTTCCTCAGGAGTGTTGCGATGGCCGCCGCCGTGGTCAGTTGTCCCGTGTGCAGCACCAAGCTCAAGCTGGCGGCGTTGCAGGAGGCCATGCGGTTAGTCGCCATCCACCCCTTGGGGACCTATGACGCGCTTCAGTTAGCCGTTGCTCTCGAGTTGAAGGCCCAGCGGGCTTTGCACGGATTGCCCGCACCTACTTTTACCAGCGCTGACCTGAATTTGAATAACGCAGCCGCGGCGGAAGGCTTAGCTGTTGAAGATCCGAACCGGTTTCCTTCCTCCGACTTTTCAGTTTTTGTCCGGGGTCGGGGTGTGCCAAGGGTTAAGGAGTAAGTCAAGCCACTCCCAGGGCCTGCTTCAACCGGGCGACCTGTTCCGCCATGGGCCGTGGGGCCCTGGGCGTTTTTTGTCCGCGCCGACCCTCCACCTTGAGCCAGATGACCACCGGGCCGGGGCCGGCAAGGGCTTCGGCCGCCCCCGCCTGCCAGGCGGAAAGGGTGTCGAAGGTATAAACGCGGCCAAGGCCGGCGGCGCGGGCCAGGCCGGCGAAATCGGTATGGCCGGTGCCCGCCGTCGGCTGGCCGCCGGTGACCTCGTATAGCCCGTTGTCAAGAATGACGAGGGAGACGTTGGCGGCATGATGGGCCAAGGTGACCAGGCTGCCCAGGTTCATGAGCATGCAGCCGTCGCCGTTGATCACGATGACGCCGCGCTGCGGTTGCGCCAGCGCCAGGCCCAGGCCCATATCCGGGGCATGGCCCATCGCCGAGGGAATATAGGCGAAATCGAGCGGCGAATCGGAAAACTCCGGCCAGATGCCGACGGAACTCATCGTCGTGATCACGATCCGGTCGCGGCGATGCTGAGCCAGGATTTCCAGGGCTTGGCGCTGGGTCATCATAATAGATCTTGAAGGAAAGACCCCGCAGGCTCGCCTGTGGGATAGGCTTCCAGCCTGTCT
>CAZFGM010000025.1:9806-21487 GCA_964518515.1 uncultured Alcaligenaceae bacterium
TGTCTAGCTGTTAACAGGCTGGAAGCCCTGTCTAGCTGTTGACAGGCTGGAAGCCTATCCCACAAACTCGCCCGCGGGCTTGGGTTTTATTCGGCCAACAAAACCGCCCCCGCGCGGTTTTCGACCTGGGCCTGGCGGTAGGCGGCGGCCAGGTCCGCCGCGGTGTGCCGGTTGTCCATTACCACATAGGGTATTTGCCACGCCCGCATGATCGGCTCCATGAAAACCGGACAGGAATCGGTCGATTTCCCCTGCTGATGAGCGTAATAACTGCGAATCCCGACGACCAGGAAGAGAGGCAGCTTCAGATCGTGGACGATATTGCGGAAAGCGTCGCCCGCTTCAAAAAAACCGGTGCATTGAATTAAAACGACTGGTTTTTTCCCTCCCAGAAGCAGACCCGCGGCCACGCCGAAAGCTTCGCCCTCGCGACAGACGCGAATCAGCGGCAGGCCGCCGGGGCCGGTCAGGGCCGATTCCCACTGGCCCAGCTCGGTGTCCGGAATCCAGATGACGTGCGTGACGCCGCACTCCTTGAGGGCGGCGACCACCGCGGGACCGTGCAGCATGGTTTGATCCATCCGGTTTAGCGGAGATGGGCGAGCGGCCGGTGTCAACCGGCCGGTTAACACCGGCCGCTCGCCCATCCCCGCTAAACAATTTTACTTCTTGGGATTTTCGATTTTTCCCTGGCGTTTAAATTCTTCGATCACGGTTGCCACGGTGACATCCTTGCGCACGTCCACGCCCAAGGTGGCGGCGTGGGTGTAGAGTTCCTTGTCATTTTGATCGAGCTTGGCCGGGCGCAGGGTGGGCAAGGTTATGGTTAGCGGATGGCCCTGGCCCACACCGGCGGAAATCGTCATTTGCTTGGGTTGCAGCTCGAAGCTCCAAGGGTTTTCGGCGACCAGGGTCAAGATGCGTTCCATCTGCTTGGTCCTTTCCCGGAGAGGCCCGGGGCCGAACTTTATTTTGGGCTCCTTGGGATCGACTTTGGCCAGAACATCGAGGTCCTTGTAGAACTGGGCGAAGTGGTCGAGCTGAAAAAGTTCCCGTTTCATGGTGGTGAAGAAGCCTGGCGTGCCGGGCATGGACCAGCGGAGCCGGCCGGGCTCCAGGCGCAGCCAGGGATGGCCTTGACGGGCTGCTTTTTGGACCAATTTCAGAGTGCCTTCATCCCAACCGTGCCCGCGTTTCTTGGGGTCGGCCAGGCCGGCCTCGGTACTCTTCAGGAAACTTTGGGTGATCTGGCCGTTGAGAAAGGCCAGGATCTTGGCCGGTTCCTGGAGCGTGATGGGTTGGCAATAGGCCAGCTTGCCGTCCTTTCCGGCGATGAACTGGCCGCGGGAAAAGACCAGTTGTTTTTGCAACAGCTCGCGGAAACGCTTGCCTTCTGGAGAGATTTTTTCGTTCGGCTCGGCTTGTAAGGGAATGCGCAAGAGCGGATCGCCCAGGTAAAACGCCTTACCGGCGACTAACTCCTCCAACTGTTCCTTGGCGTTTTTCAGGTTGTTATCACCTACCTGCAAGCCCTCGTAGACAAACAGGGCCTGTATGTTGCCGCCTTCCTTGGGGAAGACCAGCACGATGGTTTGCTTTTCGAAGTCCAGGCAGCCGGCGCTGAGAAGGGCCGCCGTCAAGGCCAGCAAGGTCCACCACGGGTGTCGTCGCGCTCGCGGATTCATCGGAGTTCTCCAAGGGGTCATAAGGACGGGAGAAGGATGACTTCCTTGTAAAACCCAGCGGCGCCCATGTCAAGCGGCAACAAAAAAACCCGCCGGCAGAGCTGGCGGGCACGGGAGCGTTCCGTGAAGGCATTAATCATCATCCTTGGGTATTCGATGCTGGTCGTGGCAGGCCATGCAGTTGACGACGACGGTCAAGGAATCGGCGGCTTTTTCATCGCCCTTGGCGGCGGCCTTGGCCGTTTTCACCATCTCGGCCGTGCGTTTCTTCCAGGCGGCCATATCCCCCTTGGGCGGTTTATTTTGCGACAGGACCGTGTACAATTCCACCAGAAGTTTCTTTTCCTCGGAACCGGCCTTGCCCGCGGCCACTTTGCGCATCAGGCTCTTGGCCCCGGGAACATGGGCCTTGTTCATGACTTCTTTGATGGTGAACTTTGGTTTCTTCTTGTCCTCTTTTTTGTCCTTGTCGCCGGCAAAGTTGCTGCCCAGGCCCAGGACCAGCGCCAACGAGGCGATCAATCCGCCGAACACAATTTTCATAAACGCCTCACCTTGTAAAAAGAAACCCCTTCTTCCCCATGCCGCGCGATAAACGGCCGTCGTTTACCGGGGGAAGGGGTTATCTCTTGTACTTCTCCTGCTCGACAAAGACAAGCAAAATTCCGGCAGGAGCCCTTATTTTTTCGGACGCGGCGGACAGGGATTTTATTCATGAGGCGGCGGCGCCAAAACGAGGCGTTCGCTGATGCCGCGGAAAAAATCGGCGACGCCAAAGGCGCTCAGGAGCACCGCCAAGGCGGCCAGAGGGGCCACTTCGCGGGGCGCGGCCGGCTGCAAAACCACGCCGAGGATTTCCAAGCCGGCAAAGAGGGCCAGCACCCACGCCACCGGGGGATGCCGCTGCGCCCGCTGGCTCCAACCCCGCCGCACCGCTCGCCACGCGCCGTAAGCCAGCAGAAGCACCACCAGCCAGGCCAGGGGCCAGGCCCAGAAATCCAGGTCCGCGGTGAAGCCGGGTACCCCGGCGGAAAAATCGGGACCCACCGCCGCCTGAAGGTAGGTGGCGAGGTCGCCGTTTCGCGGCAGGTCCGGATGGCGCGGCACGTTGTCCAGGTTTTCGCCGTAAAGGGCCAGGCCGACGCCGGCCGCCGGACCCAGGAGAGCCAGCCCGCCCGCCACGATGAGGTTTGCGAGATTCGGGCCTGGTCTCTGGCGAAGGCCGAGGATCATCGCCCATGCCAAGCCGGCGGCCACGAGGACCGTGGCGACCAGTCCCGATCGGGGCTGCACCGCCCAGGCCAAGCTGAGGCCGGCGCTGCACACCGCCGCAATCAGGACCCAGGCGGCCCCGCTGAAGTGGGACGCAAACACTTGCCGCCAGATGCCCACGCTGAACGCCAGGATCACCAGCTCCAGGGCCACGGCCAGAAAAAGGAATTCCCTTTCACTGGTCCAATTCCAGTAAAGATGAGGGTGCAGGATGAGAAGGAAAGCGGCGATCAGTCCCCACAGGGAATGCGAAAGCCCGCGAAAGAAAAGGAAGGTGGCGAAGGCGGCGGTCACGGCCGCGAACACCCCCGGCCACGGCACCGGCGCCTCCGAACCCGGCCGCCAGCGCAACACCCCCACCACGCCTCCGGCCAAGACCAGCAGGGCGATGAGCAATCCCCAGGGCAGCAGCCGCCGCGTTGCCTGCGCCACATGTTCTCCAGCCAAGGGAAAAGGTTCCTTTCCTATTTTAGCGTCTTGCCGGATGGTTAGGATTCAAAATGCTTTCCCTGGCGTGAAAATCCGGGTACGCTATGGGTCCAGGAAAAATAATCGGTTATTTAATATTCCTTGAATACCAATGCCACATTGGATGCGTCGAAAACCTCGCTCGGCGGTTTCGCGGGAACAGTATCCGGTGGGTGGGAAAGCCCCATCCCGGATGCTGGTTCCGCGAAACCGCCGAGCGAGCCGCGACCACGCAACCCATTGATTCAAGGTTCAAAGGTGGACCATGCACAAATCAGTCTGGTTTGCCGTCCTGATCGCCGGCGGATGGTCGCCGGTAGTTTTGGCCCAAAACGCGACCAGGATCACCCACGGCCCCCTTCTCGGCCGCCTCGGGGCCCAGGAGGTCGGGGTCTGGGCTCGCACCGACCGCCCGGGCGTATTCCGCGTTCGCTACGGCACTCGGCCCGACAAGCTCGATCAGGAAACGGTCCCCATCGCGACGGAACTGGCCGCCGACAATACAGGCTGGGGGCATCTGAAAAACCTCAAGGCCAACACCAAGTATTACTACCGCGCCTATGTCGGCGATAAACCGGCGGCCGGCAGCGGCGGCGCGTTCCGTACCTTGCCCGACCCGCAAGATTACCGCGCTGCCAAGCTCAATCCGCGCGGCCTGTTCAACTTCCGCTTCGAGTTCGCCTGCGGCAACAACCAGCATCCGCAACGCTCCGGCGGACCGGAAACCCCCGCCTTCAAGACCATGCTCGACAAGCTGCACGACCAGGTCCACTTCGCCATCCTCAACGGCGACTGGCTGTACGAGGATCGCCGCGAGCACACGGTCGCCGCCTGGAAAAAACAGGTCGGCTTGAAAGGCAACCTGCCCAAGGTCGTGGAGGTGGCCCCCACCATCGTCGGCGTCTGGGAGAATTACAAGGTGTATCTCGAGCGCAGCCGGAACCTATCCGCCTGGCACCGCAACGTGCCGTCGTTCTTCACCTTCGACGATCACGAAATCCTTAACGACGTCTGGGGCGCCGGCGAGGCGGGCGTGCGCGAGCGCCGGGCCGTCTTTCGCGACATCGGCGTCCAGGCCTGGTACGACTACCTCGGCTGGGCCAATCCGGTCGCCTTCACGCAGAAAATCCATTTCGGCAAAGCCGCTTTGAAAAAGGGCAGCGCCATCTTGAGCGATCCCGCGGCGAACTTTACCAAGCTCGACTTGAAACAGGCGGGGACCTTGCACATTCACTGGGGCCTGCCCACCGCGGGCGTCGATGACAACAAGCTGGATGAGGAAAAGCCCGGCGATGCCAATGCCGGCGTGTACGAGATTGTCGAAATCCTCGACCAGAACCGCCTGCGCCTCAAGCCAGCCGCCCTGGCCGACCGGAAGTCCTCGTATTCCATTGGCCGGCGCTCCTACTACCGGCTGCGCGTCAGCAACTGCGATTTCTTCATGCTCGACACCCGCAGCCATCGCGAGATGCACGATACGAGCAATCCCGGCAAGAAGGGATTGTCCATGCTCGGCAAACAGCAAAAAACATGGCTCATGGAGGGAATGAAAAAGAGCGCTGCCGACTTCCTCTTCGTGGTCAGCAGTGTCAACCTGATGATTCCGCACGTCGGCGGCGGCGCCGTGCGCGCCAAGAACAAGGACGACGCCTGGACCGTCTTCCTCGACGAGCGCGAAGAGTTGATTCGCTTCTGGGACGGCCTGGGCAAGCCGGTCTTCGTCCTCACGGGCGATCTGCACAACAGCTTCGCCATCAAAGTGACCGACCGCGTCTGGGAATTCGCCTCGGCGCCGCACAACTCGCAGAACCACCGCGCCAAGGACGAGGATGGCCGCCCCGCCAACGGCCCCTACGACTCGCGCGGCCGCCCGTGCGACATCCGCTGGTCCAGCTATTTCCTCGATGACATCCCGCGCGAGGAGCTACGGCACACCTTCTACTGCGTGGTCCAGGTGAACAACGTCTTCAACAACCCGCTGAAAATCGGCCAGGACCGTTGGCTGGCTTTTCCCAGGCCGCAGGTGATCTTCCAGTGGTATGACGGCAAGACGGGCGCGCTGCGCTACGCGGAGACCGTGGGTGCCAAGTGAACCGGTGAAAGCGAGCATGATTCGAGCACGCCCGCAACTGTCCCGCGGGTGAGGAGGACTAACGAAATTCTCACGGAGACGTTTTATCTGTCAACGGTCGCAGGCGGGCTGTCCGGAAAAAACTCCCGACCCTTTCCCGACCCTTTTTGCCGTTAGCTCAGCCGTCCAAAACCTCGCGGACTTTGCGGGCCAGGACCTGGGGGGAAAAAGGTTTTTGCAAAAACGGCGTGTCCGGGTCGAGCACGCCATGATGTACAATCGCCTCGTCGGTGTAGCCGGACATGAACAAGACTTTCATTTCCGGGCGCACCGAGGCCAGCCGGCCCGCCAGCTGGCGACCGCTCATGTGCAGCATGACCACATCGGTGACCATGAGGTGAATCTGGCCCGGGTGCTGTTCGCACACCAAAAAGGCCTCGCCGCCATTGCGGGTTTCCAAAACCTGGTAGCCCTTGCCGCGCAGGACCAAGCGGGCCAAACCCCGGACCGCATCCTCGTCCTCGACCAACAGGACGGTTTCGGTCCCCGGCCGGTTCAACACGGGATCGGCCGGCATTTTGGGGTCGGGCAATGGTGCCTCATTGCGGGGCAAGTAGATTTTGAAGGTAGTGCCCACGCCCAGCTCGCTATAAACTTCGATGTGTCCGCCGCTCTGCTGAACGATGCCGTAGACGGTGGCCAGGCCCAGGCCGGTGCCTTTATCCGGTCCCTTGGTGGTGAAGAAGGGCTCGAAGATCCGTGCCTTGGTGGCCTCCGCCATGCCGCAGCCGGTGTCGCTGATGGCCAGCTGCACATAGAGGCCGGGTTTGACCCCCGCATGGGCTGCCGCGTAATCTTCATCCAGTTCCCGGTTGGCCGTCTCGATGGTGAGTTTGCCGCCTCGGGGCATGGCATCGCGGGCATTCACGACCAGGTTCAAGAGGACCTGCTCGATCTGGCCAGGGTCCGCTTCGACCCGCCACAAATCCCCAGTGGGCTTGACCCGGAGGTCCATATCCTCGCCAATCAGTCGGCGGAGCATCTTTTCCATGTCGCCGAGAAGGTGATTGAGGTCCAACACCATGGGCACGAGCACCTGCTTGCGGCTAAAAGCGAGCAATTGGCGGGTCAGGGAGGCGGCCCGGTCCCCCGCTTTCTTGACTTCCTCGACGAAAGCCCGTAAGGGATCGCCGTCGCGCACCGTATTGAGCACCACTTCGCTGTAGCCGGTGATGACAGTGAGCAGATTGTTGAAGTCGTGGGCCACGCCGCCGGCCAGCCGGCCGACGGCTTCCATTTTCTGCGCTTGGCGAAATTGTTCCTCCAGGCGCTTGTGCTCGGTGATATCCTCGATGACGGCGATGAAATAGCGGGGCTTGCCCGCCGCGTCGCGATCCAGGGACACGGTCACGTTGGTCCACACCGGGGCGCCTTCCTTGCGGAGGTTGCGCTTTTCGGCCGTAAAGGTTGGAATTTCACCGGCCAGCAACTGGTGGACCTGCTCGAGATTGGCGTCGAGGTCGCCGGGATGCGTGATGTCCTGGAAGGTGCGGGTCAGCAGTTCTTCGCGCGTGTAGCCCAGAATCGCGCACAGTTTCTGATTGACCATCAGCAACTGTCCGCCGAGGCCGATGTGGGCAATCCCGACGGCGGCTTGATTGAAGGTGGCCCGGAAACGGTCTTCACTTTCGTGCAAGGCTTCGACGGCCCGCTTGTGCGCGCTCAGGTCGCGCAAAAAACCGGTGAATAACGGCGGCTGGCCCTCGATGTGAGTGGGTAAGACCGTCAGCTCGACCGGAAACTCCCCGCCGTCGGCGCGGAGGCCGGTCATTTCCAGCCTTTTGCCCAGGACGGGGCCCTGGCCGGTGGCCAGCAGGTGGGCCAGGCCGCGGCGATGGGCGTCCTGGTAGGAAGGCGGAATGATCAGGGCGGCCAGTTCCTTGCCCAGCACGTCGCCACGGGCATGGCTGAAGGTCTTTTCCGCCGCCGGATTGAATTCCACGATTTTCCCGTGCCCGTCGATGGTGATGACGCAATCCATGGCCGAGGCCAAAATCGCTCCCTTGAGGGTCTCGCTCTGGCGCAAGGCTTCCTCGGTGCGCAGGCGCTCGGCGATTTCTTGCTTCAGGTCAAGATTGGCGCGGGTCAGGTCCGCCGTCCTTTCCTGAACGCGAAATTCCAGCTCGGCGTGAGCCTGTTGCAAAGATTCCTGGGCGCGCTGCCGTTCGAGAATCTCCTGTTTCATCTTCTGCCTGGAGGCCTCCGCCTCCCGGGCACGACCCAGGGCGATCTGGCCGAAAAAGACCACGCCGGAAAGGAGCACAGCCATCAGGATCCCGGCCCCCAAGACCACAGCCGGCAGGGATGATTTTTGCTGGGCCAAGAGCGCGGCCCCCGGCCAGACACGCACGCGCCAGCGAACGCTGTAATGCCGAAATTCCCTTTCCTTGGCCCATTGGGCCTCCAGGTCCAAGCTCGAGTCCTGGCCGCGACGAAAAAGGGGGGCTTCCTCCGTCAGGATCGCCAGGGAATATCCCGGCGCGACGTTTCCTGGCAAAATCCCTTCCAGAAGTTCCTGACCGTGAAAGGTGCCGACATGCCAACCCGTTGCCCTGCCTTTGAAAAAGGAGGGTAAGCACAACAAAACCTCCTTTTCCCCCACGGGAAGGATCAGCCAGCGGTTGTTTTTGCGCTGGTCCAGAGACGCTTTCAGCATTTCACGGAGCTTAAGGTTTTCGGCCGGATTCGGGGCATTTTCCTTTTTCTCCGGGGGCACGACCCAGCGAACCTGAAACGACCAACCACCTACCCGTTGCAACGACAAGAGACCGTTCAAATTCCGGCCTTCCAACTCGCTCTGGAACTCCTTGTGATCCAGCGGTCGATTGTCAGGCCGAGTCCAGCGCTGGGCCAAAGAGGACAGCCCTAAAAACCGGCTGCGCATGCGGGTGGCGATCTCATTATTAACCAGGGTGGCCGCGGACAACGTGGTGTGATGGATATGGGCGCGTTCCTGGGCCGCCAAAGCCTGCCACAGCACCAGCGTGGCGGTCACCACGCAGAAACCCACCGACAAAGGAAGCCAGCGCGGCAGGCCGGTTTGCAGCCGCTGGCTCTCCCGCCAGGCCAGGGCCATGAGACCGCTACCCACCACCGCAAACCCCACGGCCGTGAGCAAGGCCATGCTTGACCACGAACTCCGGACGATTTGCAGTCCCAGCACTCCATACCCCAGGAGCACCGCCGTAGCTAGCGCCACCACTCCCGAGCTGAGCAGACCCAATAACAAAAAGCGAAATCGCCAGCACCCGGGCCTGGCCAAAATCACCAAGGCGGCGCCCGCCAGCATCAAGCACAGGCCGGTTCCGGGCGCCATGCGACCGGGGTGAGCGCTGTCCTGCGCCGGCTCGTAGAAAAACTGGTCAATCCCCAGGTCAATGTCGAACCAATACTGTCCTAGGACCAGAGCTCCCACACCCAATACCAAGCCGCTCCCCAGGGACAGCCACTGCCAACCCTGGGCAACGGCCAGCAGCCCCGCGCCACAGACCAGCAGGCTCACCGCCGTATTGAATTGCATGGCCGGGAAAGTCGGGATAACCCGCACCAGCATGGGCCAGTCCGTCCACCAACCCACCATGACTACCAAGCCCAGGACCAGGGACATGCCACCACAGACGGTGGCGACGATATTTGGCCAGTAAAAGTCCGTGCCTTTCGTTTTCATGACAAGCCACCCGGGACTCTTGAATTGAAGCGAGTTATCTCGGAAGCGATGCGGGTCTTACTGTAGGTGAAGTTGGTCAAGATAACATCTTGGACCAACTCTAGCATATTTTGCAAAGGGACCGGGTTTCTATTGGCCGTGAAAATTCCGGCGGCACATGAGGGTATGGGCCTTTGCCGGCAGGCAAGAAGGCCTGCCCCATAGTTGGGAACATCGATGGTTTTTTGGGATTACTTCCCAAGAATCCAGACACGGCGATGGGCTATCGTCGTAGCTGCCGACCCACTCGCCGACGAGGTCCGCGACTGAACCGCTCGGAATAGAAAGCCACGCCACCGGGGGCGGCGTCCCACATGACCCGGTTACAGGTCCGTGCTACGAACAGATCAGCTTGGCAGGGATATGTCCGAAGTCCGTTGCCCTTAACAAATAAGGTGAGCTGCCAGTCGGTGGTGCCGGCGTGTTCATTTCGCGGCGAATGCGCGCGCGGTCGGGTTTGAGACGGGGACCCGCGGGGCTCGCGGACTCGCGCCGCGGCTTGGGTAATGCGGCCAGGGCGCCGGCGCCGGCCAGGCCGCCCAGAATCTGGCGGCGATTGAGGGAAGGCATGGTTGTTTCTCCGTGTCTGCCCAAGCAGCTTACATCGCCTGTTCGCGTCGCACAATGAAAATCCGACGTCAAGCCGGAGCCATCCGCCATTGCCGAAAAATCGGGAACCTCTAATGTGGTGACCATGACGACCAAGCGGTTGCGCATTCTCTACGCGGCCTCGGAGGTAGCCGGCTTCGCCAAGACCGGCGGACTGGCCGATGTGGCGGCTTCCTTGCCCCGGGCCTTGGCCGATCGCGGTCTGGATTGTGCGGTGGTCCTGCCTTTGTATCGTGGCGTTCGCACCGGCCGGGTGCCGTTGTCCAAGACGTCGATTATCTTTCAGGTTCCTATTGGCGAACGCATGGTCACGGGAACGCTGTGGCGGGCGACCTTGCCCCAATCCCAGGTGCCGGTGTATTTAATCGATCAACCGGCCTACTTCGAGCGCGACGATCCGGCGACTGGACGTGGCCTCTATCAGTACACCCAAGCGAATGGCCGAAAGGCGGATTATCCGGACAACTGCGAGCGGTTTGTCTTTTATTGCCGCGCGATTCTCGAGCTCCTGCCGCTGCTGGATTACTGGCCCGACGTGCTGCACGTCAACGACTGGCAGACCGGGCTGATTCCGGTGTATTTGCGCGAACTCTACGGCAAGCATCCGAAAGAAGCCGTGCGCTCGCGCTATCAACCCATTCGCACCTTGTGCACGATTCACAACCTGGCCTTTCAAGGCGTGTTCTGGCACCTGGACCTGCCCCTGACCGGCTTGCCGTGGCGGCTGTTCAACTACGAGCAGCTCGAATTCTACGGGCACTTGAACTTCCTCAAGGCCGCCCTCGTTTTTGCCGACCTGCTCAACACGGTGAGCCCGATGTACGCCCGCGAGATCCAAACGCCCTATTTCGGTTGCGGTCTGCAGGGGGTGCTGGCCCAGCGCAAGGACAGCTTGTTCGGCATCGTCAACGGCGCGGATTACCGCATCTGGAACCCGGCCAGCGACGCTTTCCTGCCGGTCCATTACGACGTGGACACGCTGACGACCGGCAAAACCTTGTGCAAGAAAGCGTTGCAGCAGGAATGCGGCTTGACTCTCGCGCCGGGCACGCCGCTGTTGGGCATGGTCTCGCGGCTGGCCGACCAGAAGGGCCTGGACCTTCTCGGGCCCCTCGTGCCCGCTCTGTTGAAAAAGGATGTGCAACTGGTAGTGCTTGGCGAGGGGGAATTAAGGTATCATGAAATGCTGAAAGCCCTGGTCAAAAAAAATCCGGGCCAGATGAGCGTGGCGCTGCGCCAAGATGAAGGGCTGGCCCACCGCATCGAGGCGGGCGCGGATATGTTTCTCATGCCGAGCCAGTATGAGCCGTGCGGGCTGAGCCAGCTGTACAGCCTGAAATACGGCACGGTTCCCGTGGTGCGGGCCACGGGCGGGCTGGCCGACACGGTGGTCGATGCCACCCCGGAGAACCTGGCCGCCGGCGCCGCCACGGGGTTTTCGTTCCTGGCTTACACCCCCCAGGCGTTTCAAGAGGCCATTGACCGGGCCTTGACCCTGTACCGGAAAGATCCCGAGGGCTGGCAAGAGTTGCAGAAAACCGGCATGCGCCAGGATTGGTCATGGAACCGCAGCGCGGGGGAATACGAAAAGCTGTATT
The DNA here is from genome assembly GCA_964518515.1 of uncultured Alcaligenaceae bacterium. GTDB lineage: Bacteria > Planctomycetota > Planctomycetia > Gemmatales > Gemmataceae > CAZFGM01. The sequence goes on from CAZFGM010000025.1 coordinate 21,276, forward strand.
GGTCCATGGTCCGGGGGCCTATTTGAGTCAATGTCCCTTGGGTTGCGTTTGGGAAGCTCGCTCGGCGGTTTCGCGTTCGCCGCATTTTCTGCCGACGCGAAACCGCCGAGCGAGCTTCCCAAACGCAACCCTTTTATGGAAGGTTTTTTCAAGGTTCAATCAAATCACATTTTCATTTCACCCCCCTTTTTGGGGCAAGTGTGGCAGGGTGG
>CAZFGM010000026.1:0-15825 GCA_964518515.1 uncultured Alcaligenaceae bacterium
GAAGGAAAACTGGGCGGCCAGGCGCAGGTGCCCGGGGTGGCCGGCACCTGGAAGGGCCTGACCGACAACGTCAATTTCATGGCCAGCAACCTGACCGCCCAGGTGCGCAACATCGCCGAAGTCACGACCGCCGTGGCCCGCGGCGACTTGTCACGCAAGATCACCGTGGACGTCAAAGGAGAGATTCTGGAGCTGAAAAACACCATCAACACCATGGTGGACCAGCTGAATGCCTTCGCCGCGGAAGTGACGCGCGTGGCCCGCGAAGTCGGCACCGACGGCAAGCTGGGCGGTCAGGCCGTGGCCCCGGGCGTGGCCGGCACCTGGAAAGACCTGACCGATAACGTCAATTCCATGGCCGGCAACCTGACCGCCCAGGTGCGCGGCATCGTCAAGGTGGTGACCGCCGTCGCCGATGGGGACCTCAAGCTCAAGCTGACCGTGGAAGCCAAAGGCGAGGTGGCCGCCCTGGCGGAAACCATCAACAACATGACCGACACCTTGGCCACTTTCGCGGAACAGGTCACCAGCGTGGCCCGCGAAGTGGGAGTGGAAGGCCGACTGGGGGGGCAGGCCAACGTGCCCGGCGCCGCCGGCACGTGGAAGGACCTGACGGGCAACGTCAACTTGCTGGCCGCCAACTTGACCACGCAGGTCCGGGCCATTGCCGAGGTGGCCACCGCCGTCACCAAAGGCGACCTCACGCGCTCCATTCAAGTGGACGCGCGCGGCGAAGTCGCCGAGCTGAAGGACAACATCAATGCCATGATCCGCAATCTGCGCGGCACCACCGAGCAAAACACCGAGCAGGACTGGCTGAAGACCAACCTGGCCAAGTTCACCCGCATGATGCAAGGGCAGCGCGACCTGGTCACGGTCGGTCAATTGCTGCTCTCGGAGCTGGCTCCCCTGGTGAGCGCCCAGCAGGGCGTGATTTATCAAGCGGTGGGGAGCAACGGCAGCACGACCTTGAAAATGCTGGCCGGCTATGCCCGCCACGGCCACGATGCGCCGCCCGCGCAATTCCGCATGGGGCAAGGCCTGGTGGGCCAATGCGCTTTCGAAAAACACCGCATTTTGCTGGCGGAGGTGCCCGAGGACTACGTCCGCATCGGCTCGGCTCTGGGCCATGCCCTGCCGCGCAACGTCATTGTCCTGCCGGTGCTTTTCGAGGGGGAGGTCAAGGCGGTCATCGAGATGGCCTCGCTGACGCCGTTCACCCAAACCCACTTGACGTTCTTGACGCAGCTGACCGAAAGCATCGGCATCGTGCTCAATACCATCGAGGCCACGATGCGGACGGAAGGCTTGTTGCAGCAGTCCCAGAAGTTGGCCACCGAGCTGCAGACCCAGCAGAAGGAATTGCAGCAGACCAACGAGGAGCTGGCGCAGAAGGCCCGGCAGCTCGCCGAGCAAAATGCCGAAGTCGAGCGCAAGAACATGGAAATTGAGCAAGCCCGCAACGCCCTGGAGGAAAAAGCCGCCGAGCTGGCCTTGACCTCCAAGTACAAGTCCGAGTTCCTGGCCAACATGTCGCACGAGCTGCGCACGCCGCTCAACAGCATCCTCATCCTGGGCCAGCAGCTGGGTGAGAACACCGAGGGCAATCTCTCGGCCAAACAGGTTGAGTTCGCCAATACCATTCACGCCGCGGGCGCCGATCTCCTCAACCTCATCACCGACATTTTGGACCTTTCCAAGATCGAATCGGGCACCGTCACGATCGAGCCGGAAGAAGTGCCGTTCCCCAGCGTGCGCGACACGGTGGAGCGCAGCTTCCGCCACGTGGCCGAGACCAAGAACCTGGCCTTCCACATCGACCTGGACCCGCAGCTGCCGCACGGCCTGGTAACGGACTTCAAGCGTTTGCTCCAGGTGTTGAAGAACCTGTTGTCCAATGCCTTCAAGTTTACGTCGCAAGGGCGGGTTGCCTTGCGCGTGGGCGTAGCCCATGGAGGCTGGAGTCTGAACCATGCCGTGCTTAACAGCGCTGCCCTCGTGGTCGCCTTCGAGGTGAGCGACACCGGCATTGGCATTCCCGCGGAAAAACAGAAGATCATCTTCGAGGCCTTCCAGCAGGCCGATGCCGGCACCAGTCGCCGCTACGGCGGCACCGGCCTGGGTCTGGCCATCAGTCGCGAGTTGGCGAGCCTGCTGGGCGGCGAGATTCGTCTGGTCAGCGCCAGCGGACAAGGAAGCACCTTTACCTTTTTCTTGCCCCAAGCGTTCACCGGCACGGCCACTCTGCGCGAGGCCTCTCTTGCCGGAAACCTCCAGGCCGTTACGCCCATGGTGAAGCTGGCGTCCCGGCCGGAAGAGGTCCCCGATGACCGCGATTCGCTGCAACCCGGCGAGCCGTGCGTGTTGATCGTGGACGACGACCCGCACTACGCCCGCGTGTTGCTGGGGTTGGTTCGGGACAGGGGATTCAAAGGGCTGGTGGCCGCGCGGGGAAGCGCTGCCCTGACCCTGGCACGCCAATACCAGCCAACCGCCATTACCCTCGATATCTTCCTGCCGGACATGCTGGGCTGGACCGTGTTGAGCCAGCTCAAACAGGACCAGGACACGCGACACATCCCGGTGCAGATCATCACCGTGGAGGAAGAACGCCAGTATGGCATGGAACGCGGCGCCTTTGCCTACCTGATCAAGCCGCTCACCACCGAAGAGCTCGAGACCGCCTTCGACCGTATTTTCCGCTTCGCCTCCCCCCACGTCAAGCAGCTGCTCATCATCGAAGACAATGAAGCGGAGCGCACGAGCATCGTGGATTTGCTCGGCGCCGAGGACGTGGAAATAACCGGGGTGGGCACGGCCGCCGACGCCCTGGAGGCGTTGCGCGGCGGGCAGTTCGACTGCGCGGTTTTGGACCTGCGCCTGCCGGACATCTCCGGCTTCGAGCTCTTGGAACGAATCCGCGAGGATGCCAAACTGCGCGACCTGCCGATCATCGTGTTTACCGGCAAGGAATTGACCGAGAAGGAAGAGCTGCAATTGCGCAAGATGGCCAAGAGCATTATCATCAAGGGGGTGCAGTCCCCGGAGCGGTTGCTGGATGAGACGGCCCTGTTCTTGCACCGCGTCATTACGCACCTTCCCCCCGCCCAGCAGAAGATGCTGGAACGGTTGCACCGCTCCGACGAAACCTTGGCCGGCAAGAAAGTCCTCGTGGTCGATGACGACGTCCGCAACATTTTCGCCTTGACCGGCCTGCTGGAGCGGCAAAACATGCATATCGTCAGCGCCGAGAACGGCCGCACCGCGATTGAGCATGTCGAGAACGACCCGGATATCAACATCGTGCTGATGGATATCATGATGCCGGAAATGGACGGCTATGAAACCATGCGCGCCATCCGCAAAAACCCCAAGCTTTGCCTTTTGCCCATCATCGCCCTCACCGCCAAGGCCATGAAAGGAGACCGCGAAAAATGCCTGCTGGCCGGAGCGTCGGACTACATCGCCAAGCCCGTGAACACCGAGCAATTGTTGTCGTTGATGCGCGTATGGCTGCATAGGTAGACAACCATGAGCAAGGTCAACATTCTCATTGTGGACGATCAGCCCGGAAAACTGCTGTCGTACGCGACGATCTTGGCCGACGCGGGTGAAAACCTGGTGTTGGCCAAATCCGGACGTGAGGCGTTGCAGTGTCTGTTGCACCAGGAATTCGCCCTGATCATGCTGGACGTGGTCATGCCGGAGATGGACGGCTTCGAAACGGCCGCCTTGATCCGCCAGCACCCGCGCCTGGAGCTCACGCCGATCATCTTTCTCACCGCGTTCAGCACGTCCGACTTGGACCGGCTCAAGGGCTATGAGCTGGGGGCGGTGGACTATGTGTTCGCGCCGGTGGTGCCGGAGATTTTGCGGGCCAAGGTCGCCGTTTTCGTCGAATTGCATCGCAAACGACACGAGCTGTCCGAGGCGAATGAGCACCTGCGCCTCGAAATGGCCGAGCGCAAGCGGGCCCAGGAGCAGGCCTTGCAGGCCGAGCGCCTGGCCGCCATCGGCGAAATGGTGACCGGGCTGGCCCACGAAAGCCGCAATGCCTTGCAGCTCATGCAAGCGTCCGTGGAGATGCTGGCCCGCCGCCTGGGCGAAGGGCCCGGCCGAGAGCTCGTGGACGAGATTCAGAAGGGACAGGACCGGCTGCAACGCTTGTTTGAGGAAGTGCGGGGGTACGCCTCTCCTCTCAAGCCGGACTATGAAGTTCATGACCTGGGCAGCCTCTGGCGCGAGGCCTGGCGGCAGTTGGGTCATCTCATTCAAGGCCGAGAGGTTAGTCTGGTCGAAGAGATCGGCTTGGTGGACCTGCGCTGCCTTGTCGATCCCTTTTTGCTCGAGCGGGTTTTCCGCAATGTCCTGGAGAACGCGTTGGCGGCCTGCCCGGACCCGGTCAAGATTGAGATCCATTGCACCCAGGTCCAGCTGGGGGACCAGCCGGCGGTGTGCGTCGCGATCGGGGACAATGGACCGGGGCTGGACGCCGAGCAGCGCCAGAAAATCTTTGAGCCGTTTTACACCACCAAGGCGCGCGGCACCGGCCTGGGCATGGCCATTGCCAAACGCCTGGTGGAAGCCCATGGCGGCCGCATCGCCGTCCGCGATGCTCCCCGCCCAGGAGCCGAAATCGAAATCCTGTTGCCGAGGGGAAGATCATGAACCGTTGCTTGCGCATCGCGATCGCCGAGGATGAGCCGCTGATGCGGAAATACCTCGAAGAAAGCCTGACGTTTCTGGGACACCAGGTCGTTTCCCTGGCCAAAACCGGACGCGAGCTCGTTCAGCAATGCCAATCCTTGAGGCCCGATCTGGTCATCACCGACGTGCAAATGCCCGACATGGACGGTCTGGATGCGGCGGCGGCCATCTACACCAATGAGTTGGTTCCCATCATTGTGGTTTCTGCCTTTCACGACCCCGAGCTGATCGAGCGGGCCAAAAACAATCATGTCATTGCCTACTTGATCAAGCCGATCAAGCAGGAAAACCTGGCCCCGGCTATCGCTATTGCCATGGGCAGGTTCCAGGAGTTTCAGGCTACGCGTCAAGAAGCGCACGACTTGCGCCAGGCCCTGGAAGACCGCAAGATCTTGGAGCGGGCCAAGGGCCTTCTCATGAAGCGGACCGGACTGGATGAACCGGAGGCGTTTCGCCGCTTGCAAAAGCTGTCGCGCGACAACAATCGCAAACTCGTGGACATTGCCCAAAGCATCATCATGGCGGAAGAAGCTTTTCAGAGAGAGTCGTAAGCATATAGTGTCTGGCCGACATGGAGTCGTTGATCTCAAAACTGTTAGTGGACAGTGTTTGTGGGTGAAATTGCTTGTGTCTTGACCCATGAGTACCAAATGTAACTTGGTACTCTGGTCCAAATGTCAACCTCAGGTTGGGGTGTTTGAGAAAACCACATGGTCACTTTCTCATCGGGGGTGGCAAGGGGAGGTGGTTCCAGGAGGCGGCAAGTTCGGTCTCGGACATTACGGATTTGGCCTCGCAACCGGAATTGGCGCGCGAGTAGCGAAATGGTAATCCCAACGGCAATGGAATTAACGACTTGCAACATTTTCCACTCGCGTCAACACGTTGTTGAATTGGCGTGAGTGGTAATGTCATTTCCAGCCCGAATCAACGCCCCAATTTAGGACAGCTGAATCCAAGATGCGAATCGGCTTCCGCCGCCGACGGCTATCTGCCTCCATCTCCCCAATCGTTCGCTCGAAGAAGTGGGATTCGTGGCCACCGTCACAGCGATAAGACGAGGGGATCAAATGCAGCGCCATCGGATACCTCCACAAAACAGGACCGTCACCCCAAGTGTGACACCGCGAACGATCGTAATGAAACGAATCTGGAATTATTCCCCCACCGCCCAGGCCCGGCGCTCGCTCGCTTCGGGGCGTCCCAGGGCCTGGCGGACGGTGCGGCACAGGCCGTCGAGGTTGAGGCCCAGGTCGGCCAAGAGCTCGCCGCGCTCGGCGTGCTCGATGAAGCGGTCCGGTAAGCCCAGGCGGATGATGTTCCGCGTATCCAGGCCCTCGGCGTTGGCGGCCTCGAGGACGGCGCTGCCGAAACCGCCTTCCAGCGTGCCCTCTTCCACCGTCACCACCAGTGGCAGCTCCTCGACGCAGCGCAAGAGGGTGGACCGGTCGAGCGGCTTGGCGAAGCGGGCGTTGATGACGCCGACATCCAGCCCTTCGGCTTTCAACTTCTCGGCGGCCTTGACGCAAGTGGGGAACAGGCTGCCGTAGGCCACGAAGGCGCCGTCGGTGCCCCAGTCGTGGATTTCCGCCTGACCCAGCTCGATGGGCACCAGATCGCGCTCGACTTTTTCCAGGCTGGCCTTGGGATAGCGCAGGGCGGCGGGGCCTTTTGTGGACAGGGCGAAGCGCAGCATGGGGGCCAGGTCCAGCTCGTCGCCGGGGGCCATGACCACGAAGTTGGGGAATAGCCGCAGGTAGGTGGTATCGAAAGCACCGTGGTGGGTGGGGCCGTCGGGACCAGTCAGGCCGGCGCGGTCGAGGCAGAAAGTGACCGGCAGGTTTTGCAGGGCCACTTCCTGGAAGAGCTGGTCGAAAGCCCGCTGAAGGAAAGTCGAGTAGATGGCGACGATGGGCCGCAGTCCGGCCTTGGCCTGGCCGGCGGCAAAGGCCACCGCGTGCGCTTCGCAAATGCCCACGTCGAAAAAGCGGTCGGGAAAGGCGCTGCGGACTTTTTCCAGCTTGTTGCCCTGGCACATGGCGGCGGTCGTCACGGTGACCTTGGGATTGTCCTGGAGGGCCTGGTGAATGGCGGCGCTGGCGGCGTCGGTATAGGCCTTGCTCGAGCCGCGCTTGAGCGACAGGATGGTGCGATCGGGCCCCACTTTCTCGAACACCGGCGGCGTGTGGAAAGTGACGGGATCTTCGCTGGCCTGGAGCACGCCTTGGCCCTTGACGGTGAGGACATGCAAGAGGACGGGGCCGGGCTGGTCCTTGACTTTTTTCAACCAGGCGCGCAGGCCGCGCAGGTCGTGGCCGTCGATGGGGCCGAGGTAGTGGAAGCCGAGCTCCTCGAAGAGCATGCCGCCGGTGAGGAGGGCCTTGAGGCCGTCGCGCATATGTTCGAGGGCGTTGCTGGCGAGGCCGCCGACGAAGGGGACCTTGGCGAGGAGATTCTTGATGCCGCGCTTGGAATCCTGGTAGAAGGTGGTCAAGCGGGCGCGGTCCAGGCACTTGGCCAGGGCGCCGACGCGCGGACAGATGGACATCTTGTTGTCGTTGAGGATCACCAGAAGCTTTTTCTTGAGATGGCCGGCGTTGTTGAGGGCCTCAAAGACGATGCCGCTCGGGAGGGCGCCGTCGCCGATGACGGCCACGCTGTAGCGTTCGGGACGGCCCAACAGCTCGTCGCCGACTTTCAGGCCAAGCGTGCACGACACGCTGCAGCCGGCATGGCCGGTCATGAACAGGTCGAACGGGCTTTCCCCCGGGTTGGGATAGCCCATCAGGCCGCCCTTGGTGCGGATGGTGTCGAAGCGGTCGAATCGCCCGGTGATCAGCTTGTGCGGATAGATCTGATGGCCGGTGTCCCAAATCAGGCGATCCTTGGTGAAATCGAAGGTCAGGTGCAGGGCCAGGCACAGCTCGACGACGCCGAGGTTGCTGGCGAAATGGGCGGGTCGAATGCTCAGAACGCGCACCAGTTCGTTGCGCATTTCCTGCGCCAGTTGCAGGAGTTGGCTTTCCGACAGCTTAGGCAAATCGGCGGGGCACGTGATTAGCGGCAATAGTTCGCTCATGGATTCTTCCTTTCAAGAGGTTGCTTCCGTTCAACCCGCGTTCCGGGCCTCTTTTTTTTTCCCCTCGTCCAGCGGGAGCTGTTCCGGAAATTCAATAGAAAAGACGTCGGGTTAAAGTGGCGTTTTAGCCCCGTTCACGGGGCTTTACGCGGCAGCGGTTTAGGCCCGCCGTTCACGGCGGGTGGGAGGAACTTCTCCGCCCGTTTGAACCCCGTTCACGGGGTTTCTCGCTGTTTGGCTTTAGCCTTGCCCCCGGTGGCTCAAGCCGAGCAGCGAGAAACCCCGTGAACGGGGTTCCCAGGCCCGGGGCCGGGTTTCTCAACCCGCCCTCAAGGGGCGGACCTACACCGCTGGCGCGGAAAGCCCCGTGAACGGGGCTGGAAAACAGCGGGTTAAAGACTCTCCTTCCCGATTCTTTTGCTACATTCGCATTTTCTTTCACCTTCTCTTTCTTGCAAATGGAGAAAGAGAAGAATCGTTGGTTTACTGCGGATCGCGCATGATTCCCCGGACGTTATCAAACTCGTAAAACTCGATAACCTCTTCCCAGGCCACCCAGCGAACGGCGTTTTTAAAGGGCTGCAACTCTTCGTCGGCTGGAAGGTAATTGACCGGCGTGCCGACCAGGAAGGGCCGGTTGGCCAGGAGACGGATTTTGGGGTTTTGCAAAATCAGCTGGGTCTTGGGCTGGCTGCGCGTGTACACGCCGACGTATTTTTTCAACGCCGGGGCATCCGTTTTGGGATCGTTTGCGGGCGCCGACCCGGCCAGGCACACCAGGACGAAAAGCATTCCGAATCCAATCGTCTTGAACGGGGCCATGGAATCTTCCCTTTCTAGGTAGGACAGGTTTTCTACCTGTCCGGGAATTGAACAAAACCTGTCCCACGATTCACCCATAAAAGAACCGGCGAAGGGGGCGAAAATTCACCGGTCACGTTGCAAAACCAGCTGCAAAAGGGTCGCCAGACGTCTGCCCCGGTCGGCCAGGGGGCGAAGATGGCCGACGGCTTCCTCAGCCAGCAATTGGGCCCGCCGGCGGCTCTCGGCGACGCCCAATTGACCCGGATAGGTCAACTTCCCGCGGGCCGCGTCTTTGTGCACGCTCTTGCCGGTGTCCGCTGCGGTGCCCTCGACATCCAGCAAATCATCCGTGATCTGAAAAACCAGGCCGAAGCACCGGCCGAAATCATCCAAACTTTTCAGCAACATCGGATCGGGCCCGCCTGGATTTTCCCCCTGGGCCGTGTATATCCCCAGGCGCAGGCAGGCGCGAAACAAGGCCCCAGTCTTGTGGGCGTGAATATGCTCCAGGGCCTCCACACGGCGAGCGGCCGGTGTTAACCGGCCGGTTGACACCGGCCGCTCGCCTTCTAACCGGCCGGTTGACACCGGCTCGCCTTCGCTTAACCGGCCGGTTGACACCGGCCGCTCGCCTTCCCCCGCCAGGTCCTCGACCTGTCCGCCGACCATGCCGGCGGCACCGGCGCTGCGGGCCAACTCGCGACAACAGACGGCGGCGGTGGCCGGTGGATAATTTTCCGCCAGCACCTGAAAGGCCAGGGTCAACAGGGCGTCGCCGGCCAAAATCGCCAGGGCCTCGCCGAATTTCTTGTGGCACGTCGGCTGACCGCGGCGCAGATCGTCGTCGTCCATGGCCGGCAAATCGTCGTGGATCAGCGAATACGTGTGCACCATCTCCACCGCACAGGCCGCCGGCAGAGCCGAAATTTCCTGGCCGCCGCCCGCTTCGTTGGCCAGCAAGACTAATAACGGCCGTAACCGCTTGCCCGGCGCCAGCAAACTGTAGCGCATGGCTTCGATCAGAACTGCTGGCCCACCGCATTCGTTCTGGAGGAATCGTTCCAGGCGTTCTTCCACCAGAACCTGCCCGGCCCGCAGGTACGCAGGCAGGTCGTCGGACAACCGCGGCTGGTCGAGTTCGATCAAGGTTATAGGTCCTTGGTAATATTCGCCCCGGCCGCCGGCGCCGTGGCTGTATGGTCGAAGGGGCGGGTTCGCGGCTGGCCATCGGCGTTCAGGCCGGTCAATTCCATGATGCGCTGTTCCGTTTGCCGTAACTGGGTGTAACAACGGCGCAGCAACCCCACGCCCTGTTCATAGCGGGCCAGAGATTCCTCCAGGCCGGTCTTGCCTTCCTCCAGGTCGCGGACAATCTTCTCCAACTCGGCCAGGGCCTGCTCGAAAGTCACGTTGTCCGGCGCGGGTTCCGGCATCAGGCTTCTCCCTCGGGAATCAGGAGTCAGGAATCTCTGTCCTAAGGGTCCAGCGGGGAATACAAAGGGAAACCTCCCGCTTCGGAAGATTTCCGCGCGGGTTTGCGGGCGGCTTTTTTCGTTTCCCCGGCTTCCTCCACCCGGCTGACGATGCGGCCTTTTTCCACCAGGGTCACAAGTCGTTCGCCGGCTTGGACTTCATCCGGGGCACGAACTACAACCTGGTCGCGCTCCCTCCGTGTTAAGCTATAGCCCCGCGCCAGGACGTTCAAGGGGCTGAGCGATTCCAGCCGGGCCGCAACCCCATCCACCGCCTGGCGTTTGCGCTGCCCGTGTCCCCGGACGGCCCGGAGCATCCGCTCCTCGAAATCGTCAAGCCGGCGTTCGATTTCGCGCACTCGCTCCAGGGGCCGGCGGAATACTGGTCTTTGGGCCAAACTGTCCAACCGCTGGCAAGCCATCTGCCATTGACGGCGGAGCAAGTCGCGCAGGCGTTTATCGACTGCGGTTACGCCCTCCAGCAATTTGTGCCGGTCCGGCGTCACCAGCTCGGCCGCCTCGCTGGGGGTCAACGCCCGGCGATCGGCCACCAGGTCGGCCAGGGTGAGGTCGATTTCATGGCCCACGGCCGACACGACTGGAATGCGCGATTCGAAGACGGCCTGGGCGACCGCTTCGGTGTTGAAGGCGGCCAGGTCCTCGCTGCTGCCGCCGCCGCGCCCCAGAACGATGACCTCCGCCCGCAGGCGATTGACCAGCCGCAGCCCATTAGCGATGCTGTCGCCCGCCCCGTCGCCCTGCACGCGGACCGGCACGATCAAAATCTTGGCGATGGGCCAGCGCCGGCCGAGGATTTCCAGCATGTCGCGGACGGCGGCGCCGGTCGGGCTGGTGACCAGGGCAATCCGCAAGGGGAAGCGCGGCAAGGGTCTTTTCCGCTCCGGGGCGAAGTAGCCCAGCTTGGCCAATTTCTCCTTGAGCTGCCGCAAGGCCAGGTCCTGAGCGCCGATGCCCTTGGGATGCAGGACGTCGATGACCAGTTGATAGTCGCCGCGCGGCGGATAGACGCTGAGCCGGCCGCGAACGATGACCTCCAGACCGTCCCGCGGGTCGAACGCCAGCCACTCGGAGGTGCTACGCCAGATGACCGCCCGCAGCTTGGCCCCCGCATCCTTCAGCGTGAAATACAAATGCCCCGAGCGGTGCCGGGTCAAATCCACGATCTCGCCTTCGACCCACACCGAGGCGAACGCTTCCTCCACCAGTCCCTTGATCGCGCGGGTCAATTCGCTGACGGTGCAAACTTTGACGCCTTCGGGCAGCAGGAGATTTTTCATAGGTTCCATTCCAAGCCCGCAGGCGAGTCTTCGAGCCTGCGGGGTTATCACCACACCACCACTCACCATTTTACTCGACGACCCGCACCAGCACGACGGGAGCGCCCTGTTCATCGGTGAAATCCTGCACGGTTTCGGTGGGGGGTTCCAGGGACCATTGGGCCCATTCCTGTTTTGTCAGGATACAGTAAATCGGCCCCGCTGATGCCGGCAACTGGGCCGGCGACGCCAAGCGCAGGACCGGCCGACCATAGTAAAACATGATCCCTTCATCTTTCAGGCGGAACAAATACAAGACCTTGCCCGCGGGAACCAAGCCGGCCAGCAGGGCGCCCTTGGCCTGCGGCTGCCGGTCCATATTCCGCACAGGTACGATAGCAAAAACAAATACCACTTTGCAAATCATCCACAGCACCAGGCAACCGGCCAGAAAACGGACGGGAGAGATTCGCGGCAGCTTCCAGGACAATCGGCCAGTCAGGCAAGCGACCACCACCAGGGCGGCCAGACCGGCAACGCCTGGAAACATCGGAAAACTGTGCCGCGGCGTGTGCTCGGCCAGGAGGCTCAAGAACAGAACATTCGGCCAGACCCAGCAGTGCATTTCCTGGAGTAGCCGCCGGCCGCGCTCATCCCAGAGCCGGGCAAAGCTCGGCCGCAGCGCCCACACCGCCACCACACACCAGGGCAAGGTGTTCAGGGCGATGATCAACGGATGATAGAGCGCTTGCCACCACGGATAGGGATGGCCGGCATAATTCGGCACGAGTCGGGCGAGAGCTTCGCGTTTCACGGTTAGGTAAAACACTTCCCAGCCTTCCAGGGCCACAGCGGCGGCCACCCAACTCAAGCACACTGCCGCGGCCAGGGCGGCGCTGCCCAGGTGAAATCGGGTCCACAACAGGCGTAACTGGCCGCGCCACCACAACAAGGTCAGAGCCGTGGCATAGAAAAAGGCCGGAGCGGTCCATTTGGTCAACATGCCGCCCGCCATGCATAACAGGGCAGCCAACCACCAGAACCACAAGGTTCGCGGCCGGGCGTGGCTGTCGTGCGCTTCCAGGGCGCGGAAAAAGAAGAGCAGCGCGGCCGCCACCCAGGCCACCTGCATCATGTCCATCTCGGCGGCCGAGGCCTTGTCGAGCCACATCGGCGCCATCGGCACTATCAGGGCCGCCACCAGGCCCGCCGTCTGGCCGAGCTGCCGCTTGAAGTACCAGTAAAATAGAAAGACCGTCAGCGTGGCCGCCACAGCCGAGGGGATGCGCGCCGACCAATCGGTGACTTCGCCGAAGGGCCAGCCGCACAGGGCGATGGCCACATACATGAGGGGTGGTTTGGTGAACAGCGGTTCGCCGTACAGCCGGGGCACGATCCAGTTGCCGCTGTGCAGCATCTCCTGGCCGATAATGGCGCGCAGGCTTTCCGTGCGCCACAACTCGCCGGCCGTGATGCCGAAGAAGAAGAGAAAACCGCACCAGGCCAGAACGACGCCAAGAGGCCAGACCCGGCCGCGCGGCTGACTCCAGCTTTTCCAGAAATCAGTGGCCTGAAGGAGTTCCCGGTCCGGTTCCTTGGCGGGGGCTGGCGGAACCCGGATTCGGTTTTCCGCCACGTTATCATACGCGAGGGCCATGCCAGCCTCCTTGCGGCAACGTTTACGTTTCGCGCTCGCTGATTTTTGCAAGAGGAATACATGCTTGCAAACATCCAGCGTGCGCGAAACGTAAACAACCTCAATCCTTCGGGAAATATTACCATTATGGGGGACCGTAGGGGAATGGGAATTTGGGGATTGAGCAGCACGCACACTCCGTGTGCCGTAGTTGTGACGGCACACGGAGTGTGCCTACTACGAAGGGCTGCCAAATGGAGTATGATGTTCCTCGAACCGTTGAACCGGCTTTTGTTCATCAACCACCCGTTCCCACGGACGATTGTGCCCCATGGAAACCTACCAACCCGCATCGCGGCGGCCGATCGGCGCGGCTTTTCGCCGAACCGCCCAGGCGCCGGTGCGTTGGTGTGTGCGCCTGGGCATCCATCCCAACTGGGTTTCCTATAGTTCGATGGTGGCTGCGGGCGGTGCCGGCCTGTGTTTCTGGCAAGCCGAGGCGGCACCCGCCTTGCTCATCCCGGCAGTGTTCCTGTGCTACCTGCGGCTGTGGCTCAATATGCTGGACGGCATGGTCGCTCTGGCTTCCGGCCAGGCCAGCCCGACCGGCGAAATCGTCAACGAGTTGCCCGATCGCGTCTCGGATGTGCTGATTTTCGTCGGCGTGGCCCACAGCGGCCTCTGCCACCTCCTGGGCGGCTACTGGGCGGCCTTGTTCGCCCTGCTGGTGGCCTACGTGGGAACGCTCGGGCAGGCGGTCGGGGCACGGCGCGAGTTCGGCGGCGTCATGGCCAAGCCGTGGCGCATGGTCACGCTCCATATCGGCGCCTGGATCACGCTGGCTTTGCTCTGGTGGGCCGACGGCCAGATTCACTACGGCGGCTTGACCGTGCTGGACTGGACGCACCTGCTCATCATTGCTGGCTGCATCCAGACGATATGGATTCGGTTGGTTCGCATGGTGCGAGCCCTGCGGTAGTAGGCACACTCCGTGTGCCGTCACAGCCAGCACACACCCTGTGCCTCAGGAACGAGTGGCTCAATGTCTCCAACGGCAGCGCTGGAAAGTCCGGTCTTCTTGTTTTACCTAAGTGTGGCCGGCGGCCTGCTGCTCGTGGCCGGCGCGGTGATCGCCACGCTGCGCTGGGGACTCGGCAAGAACGTGGACCACGCCTGGCAGGCCTATCGCGGCTGGCTGATCATGGTGCCGCTCGGTTTCGCCGCCCTTTTCCTCGGCCGTGCGGCGACGATCGTCTTCTTCACCACCATCGCCATTTTCGGCTTCAAGGAGTTCGCTCGAGCGACCGGGCTGTACGGCGATTGGTTCATGACCGGCGGCGTGTACCTGGGCATCATCGCCGTCGGCGTGACGGCGCTGGTCCCGGACCCGAATCGCGCGGTGCCCGGCTGGTACGGCATGTTCATGGCCGTGCCGGTGTTCGTGATCGCCGGCTTGCTGATGATCCCCATCCTGCGTAATCGCACCCAGGGTCAGTTGCAGGCGCTCGCGCTGGCGATCGTCGGCTTCGTCTATTTCGGCTGGATGTTCGAGCATCTGACGTTCCTGGCGAATGCCAAGCACGCCTACAGCTATCTCCTTTATCTTTTGGTCGCGGTGGAGCTCAACGACGTGGCGGCCTTTGTCTCGGGCAAACTGTTCGGCCGGCACCCGCTCCGCAGCAACATCAGCCCGAAAAAGACGTGGGAGGGCTCGCTGGGGGCGCTGGCTGTCTCTTTGGCCCTGCCGTGGGCCTTGCACTGCACGTTCCCGCATTTCCAGGTCCGCGATTTGATCCTCACGGGGTTCATCGTCGGCATCGGCGGCCAACTGGGCGATCTGGCCATCAGCGTAATCAAACGCGATCTGGGAATCAAAGACATGGGCGCCACCATTCCCGGCCACGGCGGCATCCTGGACCGCATCGACAGCCTGATTTACGTGGCGCCGCTGTTTCTGCACACGGTCCGGTACTTTCATGAACTGTATTAATTCTCGTAGGACGGATTTCCAATCCGTCCTGGGCAGGCCGGACGGATTACAAATCCGTCCTACAGGCAATCGTTCTTGTGCCCGCTAAAAGCGCGGAGTCGGCGATGGACCCCTGGCGTTATGAACCGGCCGAAGATCTGGATCAGCCGCTGCTCGAGCGGTTACGGCGGTTTCCCCGCAAGCCGGATATGCTGGTCTACGGCCTGCGCTGGCTGGCGGCCTTTATCTTGCGCGGCTGGCTGAAGGTGTACCACCGGCTGACCATCCGCGGCCGCGAAAACCTGCCCACCGAGGGCTCGTTTGTCATGGTCGCCAACCATGCCAGCCACCTGGATACGTTATGCTTGCTGTCGGCGTTGCCGCTGCGAAAGATCCACCGCGCCTTTCCGGCCGCGGCCAAGGATTACTTCTTCGTGAGCGCCCCGCGCATCCTGGCCGCCGCCATCGTCGTCAATGCCCTGCCGTTCGAGCGGGGGATCAGTCCGCGGCAGACCTTGACTTTGTGCGGGCAATTACTGGACAATCCCGGCAACATCCTGATCCTTTTTCCCGAGGGGAAGCGATCGATGACAGGAGAGATGGGCCCGTTCAAGCCGGGCGTGGGATTTCTGGTCGCGGGCAAAGACATTCCCGTGGTGCCGTGTTACCTCGAAGGGACGCACGCGGCCTGGCCCAAAGGCGCCTGGTTTCCGCGGCCCTGGCGCATCCGGGTCACCATCGGCACGCCGCGAAAATACAGCCACCTCAAGCGGGGCAAGGAATCGGCGCTGCGGATTTGCCAGGAGTTGAGCGAAGCGGTTTCGGCGTTAAAGTAGTAGGCACACTCCGTGTGCCGTCACCGTTCACCTGGACGTGACGGC
>CAZFGM010000026.1:15925-21371 GCA_964518515.1 uncultured Alcaligenaceae bacterium
ACACGGAGTGTGCCTACTACGGTAACGTGACGGCACACGGAGTGTGCCTACTACGGTAACGTGACGGCACACGGAGTGTGCCTACTACGAGCAAATCATGAGTCAGGCCAGCCAATCCAGTGAACACACCGTGCCGCTCCACGACGGCACCGCGCTGTTTTACCGCGCGTGGCTGCCGGCGGCGCCGACGGACAAGGCTTTAATCTTGTTTCACCGCGGCCACGAACATTCGGGCCGCTGGCAGGAGACGGTCCAGGCCCTGGCCCTGGCGGACGTGGCCGTGTTCGCCTGGGACGCGCGCGGCCACGGCCGCTCTCCCGGCGAGCGCGGGGACGCGCCCAACCTGGCCGTGGTAATCAAGGACGCGGACGAGTTCGTGCGCCACATTTCCCGAGAGCACCACATTGCCCTGGAGAACATGGTGGTGCTGGCGCACAGCGTCGGGGCGGTGATCGCCGCCGCCTGGGTGCATGACTTTGCCCCGCCCTTGCGCGGCCTCATTCTCGCCACGCCCGCCTTCCGCGTCAAACTGTACGTGCCGTTCGCCGTGCCGCTGTTGCGGCTGCGGCAGAAACTGCTCGGTCCGGGTTTTGTCAAAAGTTACGTCAAGGCGACCATGCTCACCCACGACCGGGCTCAGGCCGAGGCCTACCGGGCCGACCCGCTCATCTTCCGGCAAATCGCCGTCAATATGCTGCTGGATCTGCACGACACCTCGACGCGGCTGCTGGCCGACGCGGGGGCAATCACCGTGCCGACCTTACTCTTCATCGCCGGGTCGGACTGGGTGGTAAAGGCCTCAGCGCAGCGGCAGTTCTTCCGGCGGCTGTCGTCACCGCTCAAGCGGCTGGAAAAACTTCGCGGCTTTTATCACGCCATTTTTCATGAGAAAGAACGGCATCTGGTCGTGGCAAAAGTGCGTGAGTTCGTCCAGGAATTGTTCGAGCGGCCGCCGGCGCGGCCCTCGCTGTTGGCTGCCGACAAGCACGGCTATACCAAGAAGGAATACGACCGCTTGTGCCGGCGCGGCAGCCCGCACTTTGCCCTGGTGAAGTGGCTGATGAAGACCTTTGGCAAGATCAGCGGCGGCATCGCCCTCGGCTGGCGCAGCGGCTTCGATTCCGGAGTCACGCTCGACTATGTCTATGAAAACCGGCCGCGGGGCATCACCCCGCTGGGGCGCCTCCTCGATCGCGCCTACTTGAACGGCATCGGCTGGCGCGGCATCCGCGTCCGCAGGACCAACCTCGAACGGTTGCTGCGCGCGACCATCGAGCAGATACACGCCGCCGGCCGGCCCGTGCGGATTGTGGACATCGCCTCGGGACCGGGCCGATACCTACTCGAGACGATCCATCAGCTCCAGAACATTCCGCTGACCGCGGTCCTGCGGGACTACAAACAGGAAAATCTGGAGGCCGCGCGCCGCCGGGCGGCCGAGCTGGGCCTGGCGAACGTCACGATCGAGCAGGGCGACGCCTTCGACAGGGCTTCGCTGGCGGCGATCATGCCGCGTCCCACCGTGGCCATCGTGTCGGGCCTGTACGAATTGTTCCCGGAGAATGAGCCGGTGCTGCGGTCGCTGCGCGGTCTGGCCGAGGCCGTCGAGCCGGGCGGCCATCTTCTTTACACCAACCAACCCTGGCATCCACAAGTCGAGTTCATCGCCCGGGTGTTGACCAACCGGGAAGGTAAACCGTGGATCATGCGCCGGCGAACGCAAGCGGAGATGGATGAGCTGGTAGGAAGCGCCGGCTTCGACAAGATTTCGCAGGAGATCGACCCATGGGGCATTTTCACGGTATCGTTGGCCCAGCGCCGCGGGTAGCAGGCACACTCCGTGTGCCGTGGCAGGGGGTACCTGGCACACTCCGTGTGCCGTGGCTGTTGTGACGGCACACGGAGTGTGCTTACTACGAGGGAGGCCATGATGTGGCGCAAGGCCGGCACGTCGCTGCTGCTGTCGCTGCTCTTCTTGGCGGTGTACGGCGGCACCAACTGGATCACGACGCTGCGCACGGACGTGGGCACGTGGTATTTTGCCTGGGAGCTGGCGATTCCGCTCGTGCCGCTGATGATCGTGCCGTACATGTCGATAGACCTGTTTTTCGTGGCCGCCCCGTTTCTGTGCCAGAGCGAGCAAGAGATCCGGACCTTCGCGCGGCGAGTGACCTTCGCCATTTTCGTGGCGGGGACTTTCTTCTTGCTGCTGCCGTTGCAGTTGGGGTTCCCGCGCGAACCCGTGGCCGGTTGGCTCGGCGTCATCTTTGATTGGTTTCGCGGCATGGATCAGCCGCACAATTTGTTTCCTTCGCTGCACATCGCCTTGCGCACTCTCCTGGCGGAGCTCTATGCCCGGCACACCCGCGGCCTGGTCCGGACAGGGGTGCACGTGTGGTTCAGCCTGATCGGTTTTTCCACGGTGCTGACCCATCAACACCATCTGGTGGACATTGCCGGCGGGTTCGTGCTGGCGGGTTTTGCCTTTTACTTTTTCCCTCAGTCCAACCCGCGTCTTGGGACAGGTGGGACGGTTTTGAAAACCGTCCCGGACGGATTACAAATCCGTCCTACAACCGTCGTGGCCAACTTCCGGATCGGAATCTGGTACGGTGCGGGCGCGGCGGCGTTCCTGGTGTTGGCCGTGGTGGTCTGGCCTGTGGGCGCGTTTGTGCTCTGGCCGGCCGCCGTGCTGGGGATTGTGGCCGCTGGCTACTTCGGCCTCGGGCCGGGCATCTTCCGCAAAAGCGACGGCCGGCTGCCTCTGAGCACCCGGTTCGTGTTCGCTCCGATCCTCTTGGGCCAGTATTTGTCGCTCGTGTACTATCGCCGCCAGTGCCGGGCCTGGGACGAAGTGACCCGGGGCGTGCTTATCGGCCGGCAACTCAATGACGCGGAAGCGGCTGAAGCAGTCAAGCAAGGCGTCACGGCGGTGCTGGATCTCACAGCGGAGTTTTCCGAGGCGGAACCCTTTCTGGCCGTCAACTACCGCAACCTGCCCATTCTCGATCTGACAGCGCCGACGCCCGAGCAGTTGCACGAGGCGGCGGCGTTCATTAGCGACGAGTCGGCGAAAGGCACGGTGTACGTTCATTGCAAAATCGGTTATTCGCGCAGCGCGGCCGTCCTCGGCGCTTTTCTGCTGGCCAGCGGCCAGGCCGCCAGCGCGGAAGAAGCGATCGTTCTGCTGCGCCAGGCGCGACCCGCCCTCATCGTGCGGCCCGAAGCGCTTGGGGCCTTGCGTGATTTCATTCGTGCGGGTTGAGGGGATGCTCTGGCACCCTGGTATGAGCGGTTGGGGCAACTTCAGGGGGCCACAGGGGAATGGGAATTTGGGGGAAGGCCAGGTTTCAAATTCCGTTTAGCGGGGAGCCGAAGGCGACCGTTCGACAACACGGTCGCCTTCGGCTCCCCGCTAAACACCCCCACGAAAAGTTGCCTTTCAAATCTGCAAACTACATTCTAAAATCCGCAAAGGGTTGGATGCCCGCGGCGGAGGACAAGTGGCATGGCGGCCAAGCGCGGAAAAGCACAGGGGCTCGTGGGATGGGTTCAAACCAATCCTTTCACGGTAGTGGCGGTGCTGTTCATCCTGGCCCAGGCGATTCCATTTTACCGCAAACCTCCGGATATTTCCGAATGGGAAACCGTTTACCTGGCCGGCGCCCACCGGCTTGTGGGCGGCGGCAATCTGTATAACCAATCCGAAGGCTATCTGTACCCGCCGTTCCCGGCCTTCTGTGCGGTTCCTTTCGCCTACCTGAATCCGGCCGTTGGGCGATGTGTCTGGTATGCCGTCAACGTGCTGGCCCTTTGGCTGCTGGTGGTTTGCGCCTGGAAAATCGCCGGCGGCGGGGATTTGCAAGGGCCGCTCGCCCGGCGAACGGACCAACTCGCCTGGTGGCTGGGACTGGCTTGCGGCTTTCGCTACGTGCTGGACGGGCTGGCCCACCAACAGATCGACGTCGTCCTCGGCGCCCTGCTTATGAGCGGCTGCTGGTTCATAACGCGATCGCGTCCTATCGCGGCGGCCACGCTGTTGGGCTTGGCCGCCGGCATGAAATGCACGCCGCTGTTATTTTGCGGCTATTTCCTGTGGCGCGGCTACTGGCGGGCCGCCCTGTGGCTGGTCGGCGTGGCGGTTGGCGTCAATTTGCTGCCCAATCTCGTCAGCACGCCTGCCGGCGGCGGCTTGTGGCTCGGCGAATGGCTGACAAGTTATCTCCTGCCCACGCAGGCGAGTCAGTATTACGTCGGCATCTGGGGCAGCGATCCGGTTTATAATCAATCTCTCTCCGGGGCTTGTTATCGCTTTTTCGTGACGGATTATTCCTGGACCGCCACGGGCTGGCACTTTGTCCAGCGGAGCGATGCTCCGAGTCCGGAAACCCTGCGGCGGCTTCTCTATGCGGTAGAGGCGGGCCTTTGCCTGCTGGTGCTTTGGGCCGTGGGCCGACCCACCCGGAAACCGTCCGCGGAATCACCCGGCCCGCAGCCAAGCCGCGTCAGCCTGGAAATCAGCAGCGTCCTCGTGATGATGCTGCTCTTGTCGCCCATGTCGAGCAAGCCGCATTTTTGCACCCTGCTGTTACCGGGGTTCTGCTTGGCCCGTCTGGCGTTTCAGGAGAAAAGGCGTTGGCTTGGGTTGGTTGTATTTCTGGCCGTCGCGGCCGGCATGGTCAGTATCAAAGATCTTTGGGGAAATTCGTTCGCAACCTGGGCGCTGTGGTGGGGCAGCGTGACGTGGAGCACCTTGGCCCTGCTTTGGGGATGTGTCTTGGGTTTAGTGGTTAGACGGCCAGCCTGGGAAAACCGCGGGGAGGAAATGCTGATCGTCGAGGCCCGCATCCGGGCCATGAGCCAAGAGTTGTAGCAGGCACACTCCGTGTGCCGTGGCCGTGACGGCCCACGGAGTGTGCCTACTACGCTATCACCGGGGCGCACGGCAGTTGAAACGTTTCCGCCACGGCCGGATTGGTCACTTTTCCTTGGCGGATATTCACCCCCTCCGCCAGGGCCGGGTTTTCCTGGACCGCCCGAGCATAGCCTTTTGTTGCCAGTTGCATCACATAGGGCAGCGTCACGTTGGTCAGGGCGTAGGTGCTGGTGCGGCCGACCGCTCCGGGCATGTTCGTGACGCAATAGTGGACCACTTCCTCGACGATGTACGTGGGCTGGCTGTGCGTGGTCGGCTGCGACGTCTCGACGCAGCCCCCCTGGTCGATGGCCACGTCGATGATGACCGCGCGGCGCGGCATGCGCTTGAGGTCGGCGTGCCGCACCAGAAACGGCGCCTTGGCCCCCGGAATGAGCACGGCGCCGATCAGCAAGTCCGCGCGCGAAATGGCGTCCTTGATATTGTGCCGGTCGCTGAACAGGGTGGTAACGTTGCGCGGCATGACGTCGTCGAGGTAGCGCAGCCGGTCGAGGTTGATGTCGAGGATGG
>CAZFGM010000027.1:0-1991 GCA_964518515.1 uncultured Alcaligenaceae bacterium
GTCACCCTGGTCAGCGAAGCCGAGGCCAACCTGTACCGCAGCTTCTGCCCGGACGGCGTGGTGCGGGCGGTTGTCAACGGAGTCGATCTGGATTACTTCCAGCCACGCCCGCAAGAGGCCGAGAACGGCTGCGTCTTTGTCGGCGCACTGGACTATCGGCCGAACGTGGACGGGATGTGCTGGTTCTGCACGGAGGTCTGGCCCGAGATTCACCACCGCCGGCCCGGCACGAAGATCTATCTCGTGGGGCGGCAACCCGCTCCCGCAGTCCGCAATCTCGCCCAGATACCCGGGGTCGAGCTTGTCGGCCAGGTGCCGGACGTGCGTCCGCACCTGGCCCGGGCGGCGGTGGCCGTCGTGCCGCTGCAAATCGCCCGCGGGGTGCAGAACAAGGTCCTGGAAGCGCTGGCCATGGCGAAGGCCACGGTGGCTTCGCCCCAGGCCCTGGAGGGATTGAACGCCCAGCCGGGAGTTCATCTGTTGACGGCTTCCTCCCCCCAGGAGTGGATGGAGGCGGTGCTGGGTCTGTTGGACGATCCGGGCCGGCGCCGGCAACTCGGTTCGGCAGGCCGCCGCTACGTGAAGGATCATCACTGCTGGGACGCTTGCCTGGAGCCATTCGGGCCGTTGTTGGGTCTGTCGCAGGAGCCGAAGGCCGTCGGACCGGTTGGGGGGAATTAGGGAACGCCTACCAGCGCAAGACGGCTGTACCCCAGGCCAGGCCGGCGCCGAAACCGCTCAGGACGGTAAGCTGGCCGGGTTGGAGGCGGCCCTCGGCGATGGCTTCGTCCAGGGCCAGGGGCACCGAGCCGGCAGAGGTGTTGCCGTAGCGCTCAAGGTTATTGAACACCCGGCTGCGCGGAATGCGCAACACGTCGATGGCGGCGTTGATGATGCGGATGTTCGCCTGGTGCGGAATGTACAGATCGACGTCCATGGGTTTGAGGCGGCTGTCCTGAAGAACGTCTTGAATGGTATCGCACAAAATGGCGACGGCCCAACGAAAGACGGCGCGGCCGTCCATGTACATGTAGTGCAGGCCCTTGGCGAGCAGCTCGGGCGTGGGCGGCAGGCGGCTGCCGCAGGCGGGGCGGGTGAGCAGGTCGGCGCCCGAGCCGTCGGCGCCCAGGCTATAGCTGAGGATGCCCTGGTCGGGCCGGCCGCGCGTCAACAGCACGGCGCCGGCGCCGTCGCCGAACAGGGGATAGGTCTTGATGTCGTTGGGATTGACGACGCGCGAGTTGCAATCGCCGCCGATGATCAGGGCCAGGTCGCTGGCGCCGGCAACGACGTAGGCGGCCCCCGTGATGAGGGCGTACATGAAGCCGGCGCAGGCCGCCTGCAGGTCCATGGCCGGGCATTGCAGCTTCAGCATGTCTTGCACCAAGCAGGCCGTGGACGGAAAGGCCATGTCCGGCGTGAAGGTGGCCAGAAGGCACAGGTCGATGTCGCCGGGCTTGACGCCGGCCTGATCGATGCAGCGGCGGGCGGCTTCATAGCAGACGTCGCTGGTGGCCTGATGGGGCAAAGCGTGGCGGCGCTCGAGAATGCCGGTGCGCTTGACGATCCAGTCGGAATCGAAGCCGAAGCGTTGGTGGAGATGCTCGTTGGTGACCACCGCGTCCGGCACGTAGCTGCCCGTGGCGATGATCTTCACGCCGGTCAAACGGCGGCACACCGGACGGGGAATCGGGGATCGGTCTTCGTTCATTGCAAGCGACCGGCTAACGGACCAAAGATCGATCCCTCCGTGGGCCAACCCCTGAATCCGATGTTTGTTAAAAGGGAAGTATATTCTCTTTGTCCGGTTAAGGCAAAGCTAGTTGTTTGATTGTGCCAGTAGCACGGTTCATCGCTGCCATGAAAGCGAGCAAGAGTAAGAGTACGATTAGGATTAGGAAGAGGATTAGGAGCAGGATTAAGAGCATGAAAGAAGTGCCAGCTGGATCGTACTCTTACTCTTGCTCCTAATCTTCTTCCTAATCTTCCTC
>CAZFGM010000027.1:2091-21361 GCA_964518515.1 uncultured Alcaligenaceae bacterium
TTTCTCTTCATTTGGTTACATGCCACTATTTTGCAATCTGGCCTCTAAAAACTGCCATGAAAGGAGCAAGAGTAAGAGTACGAGTACGAGTACGATTAGGAAGAGGATTAGGAGCAGGATTAAGAGAATGAAAGAATGCCAGCTGGATCGTACTCTTACTCTTGCTCCTAATCTTCTTCCTAATCTTCCTCTAACTCCTACTCTTTCTCTTCATTTGGTTACATGCCACTATTTTGCAATCTGGCCTCTAAAAACTGCAATTTCACGGCAATTCCGCCACGTGGTGCAAGTAGTGGACCAGGGCGGCCACCGCGCGCTGCGTGTACTCCAGGCGCAGATTGCCGTCCTGGTGCGAGGCAAAAAAGCCGCCCAGCAGCACCTCGCCCTTGTACCAGTCGGCAAAATGCCGCGTATTGCCTTCGGAGTATTGCAACGTTGTGAGGAACTTGAGGGTCTGTTCCAGGGACGCGTGGAAGTTCTTGAACCGCGGCGCTTCGCCCGCCTGCCGCGCCACCCGGCAGGCCTGGACCAGGCTCTGGGCGGCCAAGGCCGAGGCCAGAGTGGACGGACCCGTGGTTTTGGCGTCGTTGGCGGTCGTGAAGCCGCCCAGCCAGTGCGGCCGCCGCGGGTCCATCTGCTGGTATTGCAGGGTGCACAGCCAGTCGTTCATTTCCAGGACCGCGTCGGCGAAAGGGCGTTCCTTGGTGATCAGATACGCTTCCGCGTAGGCGCCGCTGTGCCAGGTAACCATCGTCAGGTTCTTGTGCTCGCGCCACCAGGGCAAGTAATACTTGCACGCCTTGCGCACCAGCTCGATTTTCCACGGTGCCGGCCGATGCTGCTGGCTGCGGATGATCCCATACAAGGCCGGGCCGGGGAACAGGTTGACGCCCTCGGCATTCCCTTTTGCCTCTTCCGTTTCGTACCATTTCAGGGAGCCATCGGCTTGCTGCTGGCGGGCGATGAAGTGGCAGAGTTGGTCCGCCGCTTCGAGCAAGTCTTTGCCCGGATTGGGCAGCTCGTGAATGGCGGCCACCAGCATGCCGGCGGCGGCCAGGCGATTGACCAGAAAAGCCGGCAACGACGGCGCCCGCACGGTCGGCGCCTGGGGATCGACGGCCGTGTCGATGAGCAAGCGCAGCAAGGCCCGCTGGGCGCTGGTTTCCGCAAGGGGGTCGCCGAAGAAACCTGCCGCGCGGGCCAGGGACAAGGCCGCCTCCACCTGACCCAGGTAATCGTCCCCTTCCATGGGCAAGCTCAGGGCCGGCAACACCCCATAGACAAACCGGCCATCGGCGCGGTGGGCCCGCTTGAGCCAGTCCGTGCCGCGCTGGGCGCTGAGAAATAGTTGCCGGTGTAAGGCGGAGAATTTGTCCAGGTCCCGACCGGCCGGTTTTGCCGGGGGAGCCGCTAAAGGTTTTGCGGGAGGAGAGACAGGGGGTTTGGCTTCTTGACCGCTGCTGGCCGACCACAAAGCGAACCCGGCCAGGGACAAGCCGAGGAGTCCAGGAATGATCCATCGCGTCATCGATTAGGCCTCCTTGCCCTCGCGGCGGGTGAATAGCCACGGTTCGCCCGGACACCGGGAGTAAACTTTATACTCTGAAAAGGGGTTTTGGATCAAGAGTTTCAGGCAGGGGAACCATGTTGGGATTGCCTATTTTGACTGGCCGCCCCGGTTTTAATGCGCTGTCCGCCACGTTTTTCAAATCCGCCGGTTGGCCGTTGTGCCACTACCAGTCTATTATCATCCGCGGATTTCATGAATTTTTGCTGTTTTGGGATCGGCAAACCGGACCCAGCTTCCCTTGCGGAGTTTTTTGGGGAATACGATCAGATTTCGCCGGCTAGAAAACCGGGCCGAATAACAAACAAAAGCCTCAATGCGGCGCACTCTTTCTAAACCCAAACCAAGTTTTTGAGTCGGAACATCGGAGCCATTGGTTTCGCCTCTTACCCGTGTTGGATTGCGCAGATAATAGCCTCGCCAATCCCCGGTCAGTTCCTGAACCGTAGTTTGAAGCAAACGCTGAGAAGCGACTCTGGTTAAGTCAACGACAGCTTGCAGATGCAGTTGAAATTGAACCACTATCCAAGTACCCGTGGGATTGGGCACAAACGTCCCCCCTGGATAGGGAGAGCCTAAAAGGGCTTGGACTTCGACCAGCGCCACCGTGGCATTTTCGGCAAGGTAAAGGATTTCAAATGCAGGATCAACTGCTGTTCCGGGGTTGAACCGTCCTGGAAGCGTGGCCGTGTGGGCTGTGGCTAATGGGCTGGCCAAATGTCGTGGGTGCATTGCCCGATACCAGGTTCCGGCAAGATTTTTTGCCGGAAGAAAGGGACAGGCATGAAGGTTCATGAAAACATTCCGTGCCTGATGGATTCCAGGAGATTACGGAGAACCTGTTCTTTGGGTGTTCCCAACAAGTCCTTGGGTTTTTCCCCTCCTAACTGATCGTTGGCGGAATCCATCCATTTTTCGGGTTCTTGGATTAGTTCCTGAACCAACATGCGAATGTCGGCAAAAGGGGTTGGCTTGGCTTTTCTTTTTCTTGGCCCCATAAAACCTCCCTACCGAGGCTATTATACGGGTTTCCTCTCTCATGCGCTGCCTGTCACGGTTTTCAAATCCGCCCGCTGGCCTTCATAGGTTTCGTTGAAGGCCAATACCTTGGGATCGGGTTCGATGCCCCAGCTTTGGCAAGCCTGCCGGTAGAGGGCGGGCCACCAGTTTTCGTGCCGCGTCAGGCCCTGGTCGCGCACCGTCATCCAGTTGCTGAGGATGCGCGACCAGCATGCGTCGCCGTAGGCCAGGGCCTTTTTCCACTCGCCGATCTGCGGGATGTACCACTGCCGGCCAAGCTGAGCGTGCAGTACCTCGTCGGCCCAGTCGTAATCCTGAATGGTCGCCATCAGGGGAATGCCGGATTCGACGCCCACCTCCCATTCGTAGCGCTTGCCGGTGCGGGTCATCAGGCCCTGCTCGATGAAATACAGAACAGCGTGGCGCTCGAATGGCTTACATTCGGTGTTGAGGCGGAGCGACCAGTTGTGGGTGATGCGGACCTGTGTCCAGTCGATGCCCAGGGCGACGAAACCGACTTCGCCCATCATGGCGTGGCGGGCCTCGTCCCACAGTTGCCGGGACATGTCGCGATAATATTCCCACGGCTGGCCCTTGGTTTCATGGATGATGCTGGCCATCATCTCGGGCACGTCGATCTCGCGCAGCCGTTTGTACAGGATCATCAGCGTCTTGGGCCGGGCGGGAAAATCGGGATTGTAGATGAAGCTTTCCGCGTTGACGCCCTGGTTATAAAGATCCTGAAAGCGCTCGTCGCGGCGGGGAACCCGGTCGTAGACAAACGGCCGGGCCGAGAATTGCCGGGCATCCTCACCCTGCCCTCGCCCCCCAGGGGCGACGGGTATTTCGGCGCCGTCCAGTCCGCCTGCGGCCGCCAGGCAATCGTCCAGGAATTGCAGCCAGCGTTCCAACTCCTGCCGTTTCGGTCCATCGATCAGGCAAGCGATGCTCTTGGCGCCGAAAGCGATCATGTCGGCCAGTTCCAGGCGGGCGAACCGGCACAGGCGAATCGAGGGCGCGTCGCTGAGCGGGTTGGTGTCGCGTTGATGATTGGCCAGGGAGGCATCCAGGGCCGGCAGCGCCTTTTCGTACAGGCCCAGCAGCAGTGCTTCCGTCGTCGGAGCGCACAGGATTTCATCGAAGAAGATTTGCAAGTTGGCATCGGGGATTTCTTCCAGGCCCAGGGGCGGCTCGCGCATTTCGGCCACGCGATTCCGCAGGGCCTGCACATGCTCGGCGGACAAATACGCATGATGCGAAAAGGCGGTCTTGAGCTCGTAAATCGGCTCGGCGGTGATGCGCGCGGTCAAGATTTCATAAAGCCGCACGAAAGCGTAGTGATAGCGCTTGAGCCGGACCACGCAGGCGGCGACGCTGAGTCCCGGCCGGGCCGCCTCGGTGATCGAGCACAACCCCGCCAGCGCCGGCAGGCCACGATACGATTGGTAATTCTCGATGTTGGTCGGCATAAGGCACCGCGATGAAAAAAAGTTCGACTCCCAAACATTTTACCTATTCTTCGGGAGATTTCCTTGAATTTTGTGGACAGGGACGGCCGATATGCTATACTGAACAAAAATATATATACGGCGGCGCCTTACTCGTTCGCGGAGCGACATCATGGAAAACCCCACCGTCATCACTCCCATCATCCAACGGCCTCCTACTGACGATCGTCGGAAATCTTGTCCCCTTTGCGGGTCGGAGTTCGTGGAGCTGCGCGGCCTGGTCCGCTGCTGCCGCTGTCATTTCATTCTTTGCGAAGGCTGCGAAGCCGATTTGGCCGAGGCGGGTTTGATTTTTGGTTCGTAGTGCGGTCATCACCCCAAATTGGCGATCAACTGCCGCGTAATCGTCGCAGTGTTGCCGTCGCCGCCGAGGTCGCGTGTCAGTCCCTTCTTGTTCAGCAACGTCCGCCGCACCGACTCCTCGATGCGCTGCGCCGGCTGCCGCTGGCCAATGTGTTCCAGCATCAGGGCGGCCGAGCGCACCAGGGCGATCGGGTTGGCCAGACCCTTGCCGGCAATATCGGGCGCGCTGCCGTGCACCGCCTCGAACAGGGCGTAGCGGCTGCCGATGTTGGCGCCCGGCACCAGGCCCAGCCCGCCCACCAGGCCGGCACACAGGTCGCTGATCACGTCGCCGAACAGGTTTTCCATCACTAGCACGTCGAACTCGCTCGGGTCGAGGGCCAGCTGCAAGCACAGCCGGTCGATGGGGATTTCGCGAAATTCGAGGAAGGGAAAATCGTCGGCCACGGCCCGCGCCGCCGTCAGGAACATGCCGTCCGACAGGGGCAAAACGTCGGCCTTGTGACAGAAGGTGACGCGCTGCCGGCCCTGGGTGCGGGCCAGCTCGAAGGCGTAACGCACGATGCGCTCGGCCGCCCTCCGCGTGACGATGCGCAGGCTTTCCACTACACCCGGAACCACGTAGTGCTCCAGCCCGGCGTACAGCCCTTCCGTGTTTTCCCGCACTACGACCAGATCGACCTTCTCATACGGCACGGCGATGCCCGGCAGCGATTGCACCGGCCGCAGGCTGGCGAACAATTCCAGCTCCTGGCGCATGCGCACGTTGATCGAGCGAAAGCCCTTGCCGATAGGCGTGGTGCACGGCCCTTTCAGAGCGACCCGGTGCTTGCGGATCAGGTCGAGCGTCTCGGGGGGCAGCGGATCGCCGAAGCGCTCGACGGCGCCGAGTCCGGCGTGGGCCTCGATCCAGTCGATGCGCGCCCCAGCCGCCGCCAGCACTTCGCGCGTCGCCGCCATCACCTCCGGGCCGATGCCGTCGCCGGAAATCATCACGACGGGAGTCACGGGTTTTCCCTTCCCCCAGAACTATTTTACCCGCCCGCGGCCGCCTAGCGCTTCCCGCGCAGGCGTTCACAGTTGAAGCCGAGGCGGACGCCGTCGCTCCACACTTTGCTGAACTCGCTGGCCAGGTCTTTGAAGCCGTAGTCGAGGGCGCGGCGGATCCAGCTGGCCTTCTCTTCGCCGAAGCGGTCTTCGAGCAGGTCGTCGAGAGCGCCGCCGACGATGTCCGGGCCGGCTTCGGCCACCGCGTCGCGGGCCCGGTTGCACAGGTTCTCGCCCCAGCGGCGGAAACAGCCGTCGGGGGGCAGGCCCAGCGCCTTGCTTTGCAAAACGAAGTTCAGGCACACGCCGGACCAGTAATATTCCGCGAACTGGGGGGCACTGGCGCTGCCGACTTCCTCCCACCAGCGGGCGGAAAAGTCCAGGGCGTTGGCCTGCACGAACTTCTTGAACTCCTCCGGGCCCCCGCTCATGAAGCCGGGCTCCTTGTGCCATCGCATGGCGGCCAGCACCGAGCCGGTCGTGTACGCCACGATCCCCTCATACTGAACGACGAACGGCAGCTGGGTAAGGGCCTTGCCGATGCCGGGCAGCTTGGACGGATCGAAGGGGGGCCAGACGTCCGGATCGGCGCTGGCGCCGTGCAGGCCGTCTTCGGTGCGGCCGACCAGCCGGCCGGTCACTTCTTCCGTCTCGAACCAGCCGTAGGCGCTGACGTTGCCGATGTTGACGCGCTGGTTGGGAATGGTGACCTTCCAGGCGCCGTCCTTGA
Source organism: uncultured Alcaligenaceae bacterium (assembly GCA_964518515.1). Lineage (GTDB taxonomy): Bacteria > Planctomycetota > Planctomycetia > Gemmatales > Gemmataceae > CAZFGM01. Next base: position 8,267 of record CAZFGM010000027.1, read on the forward strand.
CGCGCGTGCGGATCATCTCCTGAGCGCGGGGCGAGAGGCCGTCGCACTTGGCCAGGTCGCCGACGTTCTTGTTCGTGATCGTCAGCAGTTGCCGCGGCTTGTGCTTGCACAGGCACTCATGCTCGAGGCGAACGTCCACCGGCTTGAGTCCGACTTCGGCGACGGGAAAGCGCAGCCGCACGGGAGCGTAGCAGGTGGAGGTCACGTCCACGGCCAGTCCGCCGCGGCCGCGAAATGAACCCAGCTCCAGCGCGTAGGGCGGCTTGAAGCCCGTGACGCGATAGCTGCCGCCGCTGACGTCGGCGAGCTGGGCCAGTTCCTTGTCGGCCTGGCTGCCCGCCTTGACGCCCAGGCCGAAGATGTGGATCGGCAGCGCGCACTTGCCGTCGCGATAGGCCTGGACGGCGGTTTTCTTGCCGTCGTTCTCACCGCTCGTGAACAGGACGACGAGCAGGTTGTCGGGCAGCTTCTTTTTGGCGGCGGTTTGGCCGAGCTTTAGGATGGCGGCGCTGAGTGCCGCCCCCCCGTCGGGCTTGATTTGCTTGAGCTTGGCGTAGACCTGATTGACGCCGGCGAAGTCGAGATGCTGCGTAACGGCCGCGGGATCATCGGGCGACGCTTTCGTCTTCGGCAAAGCGGCGTACGACCATAGCGCCACGCGGTTGGTATCCTGCGGCGCCAGGATGCGCGTGAAAAAGTTCTCCACTTCCCGGCGCAGGGCGTCCTGGCGCTGCTTGCCGGCCGGCGCCTCTTCCTTCGACTCGGGATCCAGACCAAGCTTCAGCCGCGCCGACTGATCCACGAGGAGGAGTATGCGCCGGTCCTGGCGCGTGCGCACCGACGGGTGCTGCATATACGGCTTGGGCGTTTGCAGCACGAAGCTGACCAGCGGAAACAGCGGATCGTCCAGGTGCAGGGCAAACGAGCCGTCCACGGCGGTGCGGACTTTCCACTTTCCCTGCGCGCGCGAGACCTCGGCGGCCGCCACGGGGAGTTTCGTCTCGGCATCCACGGTGCGCCCGAGCACGACCGGGCTGGCGGTGTCGAGGGTGAGGCTGGTGTCGCCGTTCTGCCAGTGCAGGAGCAGCGGCAGCTGGCCGCTCGTCAGGACGATGGCGTGGGCGTTCTTGGCCGGCGGGGTGTCCCACGTGCGGACACGGTCGCCGGGCAGCCACTCGGCCTTCTCACCCTTGTCGTCAAGCAAGCGCACCTGGTGCTTGGCCTCCTTGCTTTCGAGCAGATGAGCGGGCCGCCATTTGCCGTCGTGCTGGGCCTCGACCAGACGCACGAGGCGAACCCGTTCCTTCGGGACCTTGTGCGTGGTCGCTTCGGCGTCGCCACAGAGATGGACGATGTTGTCGTCCCCCTTTTTCTCCAGCAGGTTGGCGAACCGCCACTGGCCGTCGATCTGTGCCTGGACGGGCTCGAGGGGGCGGCAACGGTCACGGGGCACCTGTTCTTCGTCGGTCGGCGTCGCCCCCAGGTAATGCACGCGATAGAGATCGCCCTCGCGATCGAGCAAACCCTTCGAGCGTTTGAAAGTCGCCGCGTACCAGCGGTCGCCCGACTTGACTTCGAGAAACGGCGCGGGCTGGGACAACCCAATCTTGACGCCGGACACGTCGCGAACCTGGTTGGCAACCGCGACGCGCACCGTGGCGGCCTCGCCTTTGAGGCCCGCGCCCGAAGGGGCGAGAAAACTCTCGACGGCCGGGCCGATGGGCGTGCTGCTGAGGATTTCGGGCCAGCGCCCGGCCACTTCACCGACGCGCGAGCCCTGGCGCGGAAACAGGTCCACCCACGCTTCCCCCTGTGGCGCCGTGAACCACATGCCGCCCGGCACGCCGTCCTTGAGCGACACGAGCACGGTGACGCTGTACTTCTTGCCGTCGTGCTGGGCCCGGTAGCGCAGCACCGAGCCGGCCGTGAGCGGCAGCGGCTCGACCGGCCAGCCGGACAACACCTCCAGTTTGAGTAAATAGTTCGGACGCCGCAACTGGTCGGCGAGCAAGCCGTCGGCGGCCAGCGCCAGGGCCACGGCGTCGCCGCCGAACGGCGCGCTCTGCCCTGGATCCCAGCGGAAGCGCTCGCTCACCTTGCCTTTCTTGATCGCCTCGTTGACGGCGACGCCGTGCAGCACCAGGCCGCTGGCGGCGCGTTCGACGATCAGACTCGGCGGCTTGGCGTCGTCGGCCTTCGGCTCGGCTTGCGCCCCGCGCGGCAAGAGCGCCGTCAGCCGCAGCTTGGTGCCGATGGGTTCCTCGCTCAGGATGCGTTTCGCTTCGTTGAGAATTTGCGTCAGCCGCCGCTCGGGCGTCTCGGGCGTCTGCGCCTTGAAGCGCGACAGCACCGTTGAAGCGCTGATGACGGGCTGCTTGGCGACCTCGAAGAGGACGCGGGTTTCGATGACGTCGTTGGCCAGGCCGCGGGCCAGATGGAACTCGCGTGCCCGCTTGCCCTTGGCCTCGACCTGGTCCGCGAGTGCGTCCAGCGACAGGCCCGGCGGCGGCTCGTCCGCCTTCGGCTTGGCCACATGCTTTGCGGTCGGCTCCGAGGCCGCTAGCGTGATGCGCGGCGTGGTCCAGGCCACTTCCACTTTCGTTCGCTCGGCCAGCTCGCTCGTGTGCTTGTCCGAATCCACCTGATACTTGACGCCCAGGAAGACCAGATCGCGGTCGATCTTCTCCTTGAGGGGCGTGTGCTTTTCGGATCCGAGCATCTTCGCGCGCGTTTCGAGGACTTCGGGAATCAGCGGCCCGGCGGCGACGACGATGGCATAGCGGTCGCCGGCGCGGGCGGCGTCGTGGCCGGGGACGACCTTCGGCGTGTTGCGCGCGTCGAACAACTCGCGCTGCCAGACTGCGGTCTTATCTTTGAACTTATGGGTCAGCTCGAGCGCGACGCGACGCAGTTTCCCCACCGGGCCGCTGCCGAACCCGCGCCCGACCTCGAACTTGAGGCCTGGCTTTGCTTCCTCAACAACCGGCCCGATGCGCAGTCCGTAGAAGACGCCGTCTTTGCCATCCTGGGCCGTTACGACCACCGGCTCATGCACCCAGGCCGCCAGCTGGTCCGGATTGCCGGTCAGGCGCTTGGTCTTGCCGTCCTGGGCTTCGAGCACAAAGGTAGGGACCAGCCAATGAACGCGGTCGGGATGCTTGGCGGCGAGCTCGCGCAAACCCGCGACAGCACCGGCGGGCGGCGCCGCGCCCGTCTCGGCCGCCGCCTCGCCATCGAGTCGCACGGTCGTCCAGCCCTCGCCAGCGCGATACGCCAGGCGCGGCGGCTCGCCGGGGACGATGCGCGCCTCGATGCCCTTGCCCGCAAGTGCTTCGGCGGCGAGCAGCACGCGGTCCCAGGCATTCGCTTCGCCGGCCCAGAGCGCGCCGTGGGCGCCGCGGAACACGCCTTCGTAGGAAGCCGGCCGGATTTTCTCCCGGCAATAGGCGAGGATCGCCGCCGCGTCTTTCAGCTTGAACTTGCCGGCCAGCTCGCGCGGAACGAGGATGTATTCGGTCGTATCCTCCGGCTCCGGCCGGGGTATTGGCGGCGGCGGCCGCCAGAAATGGCAAACTCCCAGCGCGAGCAACACCGCCACAATCAACGCGCCACCGGCACGAACATAGTCCTTCCGCTGCATCGCCGCACCTCCTGGGGAAACGTGTGGCCAAGAATCGTTGCCCGCATTGTAACCGGAGCAGAGGTCAAGTGCGAATTTCGTCATCCTCTCCGGATAATCCATCCTTTGAGGGAGGTCGCCCCAGCAGTAACCCGGTCGTCCCAACACCTCGGCGTGAATGGAATAAGCCATTGTCCCGACCCGCTCCAACATGCTAAATTGATGTCGTTTGCCGCGCTCGGCGGAGGAATCGTTATTCCGACAAGGTTATCCATGGATGCCCAACGCGCCAATCAGGATTTATTGCACGCCATCAAGGAAGCGCGCCTGCTCGAATCGGCCGGTAGCGTGCTCGGCTGGGACGAGCGGACTTATATGCCGGCGCACGGGGCCGGCCACCGCGCCGAGCAGATGGCCCTGATTGCGCGCTTGACACATGACATGATGACGGCGTCGCGCATCGCCGAGTTGCTGGCCGCCGTGGAAAGCTCCCCCCTGGTGCGCGACCCGGACAGCGACCAGGCCGTCAGTGTGCGCGAGATTCGCCGGGTCTACGATCGGGCCGTCAAGATGCCGGCCGCGCTGGTCGAGGAGCTGGCCCGCACCGCCAGCCGCGCCCAGGGCGTCTGGCAGGAGGCCCGCAAGAATAATGACTTCGCGTCCTTTCAACCCTGGCTGGAAAAGATGGTCGCCCTCAAGCGCCAGGAAGCCCAGGCGGTCGGCTACAAGGACGTGCCCTACGACGCCCTTCTGGATGAGTACGAACCCGGGGCTACCACGGCGCAGATCACCGAGATCTTTCGGGCCTTGCGCCAGGACCTGGTGCCCCTGGTAGCGGCAATCACCGTCTCGGGCCGCAAGCCGAACCGCGACATTCTGCACCGTGAGTTCGCGGTGGACCGCCAGGCCGTGTTCGGCCAGGAAGCGGCGGCGGCCATCGGCTTTGATTTCACCGCCGGCCGGCTCGATGTTACCGCGCATCCGTTTTGCTCCGGCATCGGCCCCGGCGACACCCGGCTCACCACGCGTTACAACCCGCGCCACTTCAACGAAGGCTTCTTCGGCATCCTGCACGAGGCCGGCCACGGGATCTACGATCAGGGACTCGACCCCGCCCACTTCGGCACGCCGCTGGGCAGTTTCGTGTCGCTGGGCATACACGAATCGCAATCGCGCTTGTGGGAGAATCAGGTTGGCCGCAGCCGGCCGTTCTGGGAGCACTTCTTTCCCCGCGCCCGCCAGGTCTTCCCCACGACCCTGGGCGACGTTGGCCTGGACGATTTCTACTTCGCCATCAACGACGTGCAGGCGTCGTTCATCCGCGTCGAGGCCGACGAGGCCACGTACAACCTGCACATCATCCTGCGTTTCGAGCTGGAGCAGGCCCTGATGACCGGCGACCTGAAGCCGGCCGAGGTGCCGGCGGCCTGGAACGAGAAGTTTCAGAAAATGTTCCAACTCACGCCGGCCAATCACGCCCAGGGTTGCCTGCAAGACATCCACTGGAGCATGGGCGGCATCGGCTATTTCCCCACCTACACGCTGGGCAATTTGTACGCCGCCCAGTTCATGGACCAGGCCCGCAAGGATCTGGGGGACTTGGATACCGACTTTCGCCGGGGCGACTTCAGCCGGCTCAAGACCTGGCTCAACGACCGGGTCCACCGCCCCGGCCAGCGCTATCGCGCCCGCGACCTGTGCCGCCGCCTCACCGGCCAGCCGCTCAGCCAGCAACCGCTCTTGGCGTACTTGTGGAGGAAGTATGGGCCGCTTTATGGAATTTGATACTGTTGTAGGTCAGCCTTTCCAGGCTGACGCAACCTGCCGGCAAAGGCACCGCATAAAGAGGTCCATGTGGGACGCGGGGTTGAGCCTGGGATTACTTGATTATGGGAACCAGAGTTGTCTGCGTCTGGAGCAAGTTTGTCATGGCCTCTTCAAGCCGGCCGTTTCCTTGTGCTATTGCCCGTGGCATGTGAATTCCTCACGTGAACTATTGGGTATTGTAGAGAATCATCCATCCATGATCCAATAGAGGAAAACAAAGGGGCAAAACCCTTTTCCACGAGAAGAAAATGGTGAGGCGCTTTGGGGAGAATTGGAAAATGGTAATCTCGTCGCGCACACCGGAAGGCGATCCTAATCTCTGCCCCATTTGCGGCCACCGGCTCAAGCTGGAGCCGTCAATCAATACGCGCGACGCCCCTTGCCCCTATTGTGGCCACCTGCTTTGGTTCGTGCCCGAAACCGCCCCGGAAAAACAACTCGCCGAGAGGGTGGTGGAAATCGTGACTATGAGATTCGGAATGCTCTCCCCGTCGGTGCGCGAAAAAATTGTTTCCACCTCGGACGAAAAAATATTAAAGGGGATGGTGGAGAAAGCATTGACAGCCAGAAGTTTGGAAGAATTATTAGTCGGGTCTAATTGATCGGCAACTGCGTTCCCGCCCTTAACCGGCACGAATGCGCAAGGTCTGGCAGGTCTGGACGTAGCTCGGTTCCAGGTCCAGGGGCAAAACACAATCGGCGGCCAGCCACAAGGGAAGCGCGGGTAATGGTTTGCCCAAGGCCAGGGATTCGGCCCAGGCCTCTAGGCGTATGACCTTATCCTTGCCGGCGGCAATGGTGCGAAATGCCGCCGCGTACAGAGGTCCTGGGGTGGCAGAGGATGGAGCGGACGTTGCCAAAAGATTCACGATTTCATGGAAGATATTGCCTTTGCGGTTGGTCACAATATCCACAAGAATCACCGAGGCGCCTTGCTGCAAATAGCTGGCGCATTTGATGGCCAGCGCTCTTTGGTTGGCGGGACGATCCTTGTTGGCGGGGCTGACAAACTCAATGGCGGCGGCCAGACGGGCGCTGCCCTCGGGCCGGATGTGTATTTCAAACAGATCGAGATCGGTGAAATCCAGGGGAACCGTCACGGACGGTTGCGGCGGGGCATACACCGCCGTGGCCGTGCCTCCCGTTTCCTCCCCTAAAATCTCGAACGTTCCCACGTCGATCTCGACTTCCACGCCCATTTTGACATGGGGAGCGGCGATGTATTCCTGGGGAAGGAAGCCGCCGTTGAGTTGGTTCGTCAGGACACTGGCCCAATGGCTATGAAAGCTTTCCCAGTGAAACAGGGGAAAAAGCGGGGCGTGAAAATGATCCAGCAGGGGCATGACCTCCTCCGGCAGGTTCTGCATTTACTTCTTATTTCCATTTTACCAAAGCTCGGAAGCCGGATTACTTGATTAGGGGAACCTGCTCGTTCTCGGGAAGGGGGACCACGTCATCGCCCTGGATGCGAGCCCGCCATTGGCGGTGGCATTCGGGGCAGTCGAATACCGCCATATTGGTGGCCGGCACCGCCCCGCGCCAGGAATCCTGATTTTGACTGGGAAGCAAGCTGCCGCCCCAGCCGCAGCCGCGATAGGGACAATGGACCTGGTAACTCGTCAGCATGGCGGCACCTCCATGGTTGAGAAGGGAACATTGAAGGGCGTGGTTATCCTATCCGGCGCCTCGGTACATGCCAAACGAATTCCAAATTATCTTTGTTTGCTCAGTAATGCGCGAGTGAGCCGCCGGGTTTATCCCCCGGTACGAGTCCGTTCGGCGGGGATGAACCCCGCGGCTCGTGGGCAAGCCGTCAGGCTCCCGGATCAAATAACAGATGGTGCCAGGCTGCTTCTCGGGTCAATCCGAAAAGATCTTCACTCCCCGTTGCGCCGGGCGCGGCTAGGGGCAGTGGGGCCGGACGCCATTCCTCGGCGGCCAGGGCGCACAACAAGCCTGCCACTTCCGCCAGATCCAGGGCCGGACAAGGTTCCGCTTCCTGACGCCCGGCGGGCGAACGCCGCCCCAGGGCCAGCAAGCGATCCAAAGTCGGCCAACGGTATTGCGGCCGGGCATGCGTCAAGAGTTCGTGCCGCAGGCGTTGGCGCGACGAACCCGTCACGGCCTGGACCGCCTGGCGGATTTCGCCCAGGGCGGCGTCGTCCATTCCCTGTTGCCGCAAACGGCCCGCATGGCGCACAATCGCGTCGGCGGGCGTGCCCGGATCAAGACGCAAAACTTCAAACGGATTGGTCATTCTTTTCCTCAAGCTGATGTAACAGTTCCCGAACATTGTCGTTGGCGGGATTGAAACGCAAGGCTTCGCCCAAGAGGGCGATCTTGGCCGCGCGATCCGGCTCGGCGAGGGCGCGGAACTTGTAAAACTCGGCCAGGGCGGCGCCGGCGGCCAGATCGCCGGGCCGGCCACCGCGGGCCAGCTTCAAGGCCAAGGGCGTGTAACGCTCCAGGCCCTGTTCCAGTTGCTCCCAGGCTTCGTTGTTGTAGCAGTCGAAGAAAAAATCCCCGCACAGGTCAATCACCGTTGTCAAAAGGCGCACATTATCCGGATCGAGGCTGAGCAGGCGGCGCAAGGCGCCCAGGCCCTTTTCATAGTCCGCCCGCCACCCTTTGGGAATGGCGCCGCAACGCATGGCCTCGTGGATGCCGGTCAGATAATCGGCCGTCAAGATCTCGCGAAAGCGCGCCAGAGCTCCTTCGAAAAACGCCACCAGATCTGGTTGCCCCTGCACGAGCCGGGGCAGTTCGTGAATCAGACCCCAGAGTTTGCGCGCCCGCTCGATCTGGTTGGCCAGCAGAAGTTTCTGCAAGCGTTCGCGGTCACTCTGAAGAAGATGTTCCACCAGCACTTCGCCTTTTCCGTCAGCGGAAAAATCCCCGGCGGGGCATGCCGTCAACCATGTCAACCAGCAGCGCCAGGCCAAGTGCCGGCAGCGGTCGGCCGGTTCCGTCTCGCCATGGTCCTCGAGGAACCGGCCATTGCGCTGATAGACGATGGCCAGATGATGGGCCAAGGCGGCATCCAAGGACCCGGTTTCGGCCAATTGGGCCAGGTGTTGCCGGGCGGTCGGCCAATCCCCACGGTCCGCTGCTTGCAGAACAAGTTGCCCTTCCGGGAATGCAGCCAAGCGGTCGGCCGCATCGACTACCAAACCGGGCGGAACGGGTTTTTGCTCGGGGCGGAAGCGAAAGACCTCCGCCAGAAGTTCGGCGCGGGCGAGGCGTTCGAGATCCAAAATCGCGGCCTCCACCTTCGTCCGGTCGCCACCTTCGTCGAAGGGCGAACAACGGCGCAGCCACGCCAACGCCTCCCGAAACTTTTCGCGCCGCAAGGACTGGGCGGCCTGGTGGAGAAACCAACCCTGGGCCGGAGTTCCCCGTGGCGGTTCGGCCGTGTGGGGGTCCGGGGAAGCCACGCCGGCCTGAAGCGCCAGCGCCTGCAATTGGGGTCCCAAGGCCGACCGGTGCCAGGTGCCGAGCCATTTCCCCACGCTGCGCCGCAAGCTTGGGGCTGGTTGGTACAGGGCCCAACTCAGAACTTCGATGATAAACGGGGGGGGACAAGCCAGCGCCTGCCAGGGGCCGCGGTCTTCCAACAACCGGGTAAGCGAATTCCAATCTCGGCGATGCGCCGCTTCCTGAACCAGCAAGACCTGGGCCAGGCCGCGGAGGGGGCTGCCCTCGCGCAACTCGGTTACTGTCTTGCGCCAGGATCCCGGAGTAATCGACGTATCCGAAAAGTGCAGCCGGCGCGCCGCACGCCAGCAGCGGGCGAAACCATCTTTGGCTTCCTCGTGGCCACAAGCGTCGCTAGTCGTGAGATCTAACCAATCTCGGACAAGAGCGAGCCGAAAATCGGAACCTAAACCGTCAAGCATCGGTAAAGCGAGCATGCTCTGACTTTTTGTCTCGGTCTCATCAGAAAGGCTTTGGAGAAGCATGACCAACCAATGCTCCCTTAAGTAGCGTCGCAGAGTCGGATCAGCTAGAAGAAGATCCAGGCCGGACCATTCTAGGCACAGTTGCTGGGCCTCGTTAAAAGAGAGCCGGCTGACCGCCAGTTCGATCGCCAGAATAAAACCTTGACGGCGTTTTCCTGGCGAATCCCCTTGCACCAGAGATTGCAGGTCGGCGACCGTGAGGGTGGGTCGTCCCTGCAAATCAGTCAGCTTCCGCCAGTGTCCGGCGTCGGCGGGAAGGTACCCCACGCGGTCGGCCCGGTCGAGCTGCTCGACCAGTTCACCGCCGGAGGCTTGCCGCCGGCAAAATCGATCCAGAGCCAGACGCAGCCGGGCGGCGGCGGTCAGGAAAAACCCCTGCCGGCCGGCCAGAAACTCAGTCCCGTCCTCCTGCCCCAGACAAACCAGGCCGAAGCGGGCGAAATGCCGCAGGGGCGGATAACTCAGGACCTGCCGAAAAAAGCCGGCCGCTTCTTCCGATCTTCCCTGGGCCACGGCGGTTTGGCCGGCGAAGTAGCTTTCTCCCGGAGTATTGACCCGGAAAAACGGTTGCAACTTGACAAGAATGGTTGTTTGGGAGTCTCGAGAAGGTTCCCGGCGCAAATGGAACAGAGTTCGCCAGGCCTGGAGCGCACGAGCGGGGTAGGGCCCTTCCAGATGATCCAATAAGTCGGCGGCTTGCGAATAGTGCTGCTGCGCGTCCAGGGACCAGGCCAGGAGTAAGGTTATTTCGATCTGGACAACTCCACCTTTGGCCGCCGCTTTCCGCAGGACTTGCTCGGCGGCGGCGGCTTGCTCGTGAAACAAAAGCACACGCGCCGCGCACAAAGCCGCCAGGGCCGTGCCTTGCACTTGGCGATGAAGGCGCACGGTTTGCCAGACCTGCTCGGCCCGCTCGACCTGGCCGGCCCGCCAGAGCAAGTCGATGAAGCGCAGCATCGCCGGCGGCGACGCGGAACGGCAACGGAGTGTTTTTTCAAAAGTGGCGATGGCCGCGGGCTTGCTCAGAAGAAGTTGCACGCGGGCCAACCAGTAGGCCGCTTCGGTGATGTCGGCGACTTCGACCTGGCGGACCGTCTCCACCGCCTGGGCCAGCGGCGCCTCGGCCTGAGAAAAGTCTCCCGCCAGCCAGAAAAGCCAGCCGCGGGCGAAATGCCGTTCGCCTTCCAAGCGGCTATCGGCAAACGGTTCGGCCAGATGGCCAAGCCAGCCGGCAAGAACATCGGCATCCGGGGCCATTCCTTCGTCTAGGAGTTGGCGAACTTGAGCTAATGCCCTCAATCCTTGGATAAAAAGGGAGGTTGTCAACGAATGGAGCAATTCCTGGGTCTTGTCCCATTGACCGGCCCAGTAAGCCTGCAAGGCGGATTCCAGATTGCCGTCAGGTGTCATAACGCGGTGGCAAAAAGCTCAGGATTTCGGCGAAAACTGCCGTTGTAGTTTGGCCACAAATTCCCGGTGCTCCGGCGATGCGATCCCCTGCTGCAACACCGCGAGCACCCTGACCATGTCCCCGCGGACCAAGGCCTCGGGGTCCAGCCATAGCCCCGGAAAAACTTCGCTCTTATAAAAACCGTCCGGCGACAGCGGCAAACGCTCAAACTGGGTTTGCCGCAAAACGAACCAGTCGATGGCGGCATCCGGCACGCGCCAGACGATGTATTCGCGGATATTGTTGCGGCGATAGGCCCGCAGTTTCTTGTTCAGATCGCGTTTCTTCGTGCTGGCGGAAATCTCGCCCACCAGCTCCGGGCCGCCGGCGACGTAATCATCGGCATCTATTTCGGCCTGGCCGCCGTATTCCGGCAGGATGATCAGCGTCCCATCGGGTTGCGGCTCGTTGCCCAGATCCAGGCGGATCGTGGCGTTGAGCCCGGACTCCGTTCCAGGAGTATAGGCCTGATACGTACCCATCCAGGCGACCAGATTTACATGGGGGCTGCCATGGTGTTTCAACCGCACTGGCGACGGCATGTAGACTTCCCCTTCGATGAGCTCCGCCTTCATGCCCTGGGGCATGGCCTCATAGCGCCGCTCGAATTCATCGCGGCTGAGCCGGTCGCCTGCTTGCAACAGAGGAATGCGGCCAATCTTTTTTTCGGGTATATGAGGAAAGGTCTGTGGTTTCGACATTTCTTGCCCCCGCTATGACATAGATGGTCGTAAATTATCCCAAACGGGTTTGGGGATCCGCGCCGCCTCTGGATGTTTGGCAACCTGATTATAATGATTTGGGCGAATATTTTTGCTGGAGTTGCCGCACAAATTCCCCGTGCTCGGGCGATGCGATTCCTTGCTGCAACACCGCTAGCACCGTGACCATGTCGCCGCGGATCAAGGCCTCGGGGTCCAGCCATAGCCCCGGAAAAACTTCGCTCTTGTAAAAACCGTCCGGCGAAAGCGGCAATCGCTCAAACTGCCCTTCCCGCAAAACGAACCAGTCGAGGGCGGCATCCGGCACGCGCCAGACGATGTACTCGCGGATTTTGTTGTGGCGATAGACCCGAAACTTTTTGTTCAGATCAATGCTCGCCGTGCTCGCGGAAATTTCGCCCACCAGTTCCGGGCCGCCGGCTATGTAACCGTCCGCATCGATTTCGACCTGGCCGCCGTATTCCGGGAGGATGATCAGGGTTCCATCAGGTTGCGGCTCATTGCCCAGATCCAGGCGGATAGTGGCGTTGACCGCGGCGCGAACCCCCCGCGTGTAGGCCCGGAAAAAAACCAGCCAACCCATGAAATCCGCATGGGGATCGGCATGTTGATCTAACCGAACAGGGGAAGGCATATACACTTCTCCTTCGATAAGTTCGGCCTTTTTGACCTGGGGCATGGCTTGATAGCGGCGCTCGAACTCGTCGCGCGTGAGCTGGTCCCCGGCTTCCAGAGGGGGAATCCGCGGCGGTTTTTTCTCGGGAAGATGAGGAATGGTTCCTGGCTTGGCCATACCTGCCTCTTTTTCGCGATTTAGGAATGGGTCTTCGCCTATTGTCCCAAAGGAGGATTGGGAAAACAAGTCGGCCCCGATTTGAAATACTAACCCACGCGCGGTATCGTGACAGAATCGCCCGAAGTGTTCAAGGAGCCTTTCATGCCTGCCGTTTTGTTGTCGCACATCGCCGTCCATCTGCGACCCGAAGATAACATCGCCGTCGCCGCCAAGAATCTGAATGCCGGCCTGGAAGTTCAGGTCCAGGATCGCACCTTTTCCCTGAGCAAGCGCATCGGCCTGGGACACAAGATCGCCCTTCGGCCAATCAAGAAGGGCGCGGCGGTGTATAAGTATGGGCAGATCATAGGCTTCGCCAGCCAGGACATCGCGCCGGGCGATCACGTGCACGTGCACAACGTTGCCGCCGATGCCTTCGAGCGCGACTACGCCTTTTGCCGGGATTGCCCGCCGCCGCCGGCCCCTTCCGAGCCGCGCTTCTGGATGGGCTACGACCGCGGTTCCGACCGCCCCGACCATCTCCGCTACGGCTCGCGCAACTACATCGCCATCATCAGCACCGTTAACTGCTCCGCCTCGACCAGCAAGTACATCTCCGAGCGCTTCCGGGCGACCGATCTCTTGAAGAAGTACCCCAACGTGGACGGCGTGGTGGCCATCACGCACAAGGCCGGCTGCGCCATGCAGTACGACGGCCCCGATCACAACCAGCTCGACCGCAC
>CAZFGM010000028.1:0-15523 GCA_964518515.1 uncultured Alcaligenaceae bacterium
CCCCCGCTCGCCGGGACTGCGGCACCAGGGGGCTGACGCCCCCCGCTCGCCGGGACTGCGGCACCAGGGGGCTGACGCCCCCCGCTCGCCGGGATCGCGGTTTGCCTTCACGCTGGTGGAAATGCTGGTGGTGATCACGATTTTTTCCGTGTTGTCGGCGCTGGTGATCATGTTCATGCCCAGCGTGCAAGAACGGCAGCGGGCCGCCCAGCGCGGCACGCAGGTGCAAGGCGCCCTGCTCGTCGCCAAGCAGCGGGCCTTGCGCGACCAGGCGCCGCGCGGCATTCGCCTGATCCCCAGTGCCGCCAATCCCGCCCTGGTCGATGAAATCCAGTACATCGAGCAGGCCCCGGATTACACCCCCAACCCCGGCGCCCTGTTGTCCAGCACCGACGGGAAAACGGTTAATATCTCCGGCACCGACTTGCAGAACGGCAGCCCCGATCCGACCTTGTGGAGCGTGTTGCCCGGCGATTACCTGGAAGTGTTCGGCGGGGGTCAGGTGCAGCGCATTACGGGGGTGTCCGGGGGAACTTTGCAAAGCAATCTGCCTTATCCAATAGCTCTTCCCGGCACGAGCCAATGGCGCATCCTGCGCACCCCGCGCCCGACCGGCGAGGAATCCATCCGCTTGCCCGAAGGCGTGGTCATCGACCTGAATACGAACGTGCTCTATGGCAATCCGATTCCTCAGGATATTCTGTTTTCGCCCCAAGGAACAGTGATTTCGCCCGGCGTGCGGACGCCGTTTTTGGCCCTGTGGGTGCGCGACATCAACGCGGGGGGCAGCCCGTTTGACGGCGAGCCGACGATTATCGGCGTCAACGTGCGTTCCGGCTTGGTCGCCGCCCAAGACCCCGATCCCAACAGCGGCGACCCGTATTTCTTCTTGAAAGACGGGCGGGGGTCCGGGAAATGAACCAGTGTGGGATAGGCTTCCAGCCTGTCTGCCAGCCCGACAGGCTGGAAGCCTATCCCACTGAGGAGAAAACCATGTGCGGCCACGTGAAAGAAAGACGCGCCGGGGCCACCTTGGTCGAGGTGCTGGTGGCGATTTTCGTCATGGCCCTGGGGCTCATGGCCCTGTTGACGTTGTTTCCGCTGGGCGCGTTGCGCATGGCCCAGGCCATCCAGGACGACCGGGCGACGCACACGGCACACAACGCCATCGCGAGGGCCCGGATTTGGGACGTGGGCCTGGATCCGGATATCGCCCCGGCTTTCAACAATCCCAATCCGCCCGGGCTTCCTCCGGTGGCTCGTCTGCCGCATCCCGACGGCCCGAGCTTCCCCGTCTTTGTCGATCCCACGGGTTGGTTTACCTCGGGCGGAAGTCCCTGGCTGGCCGGCGTCGCCGGCTCCATTCCGCGACGCAATACCGCGCGCATCGGCAACAACGCCGCACTCGCCCTGAACTTGTTCAGCTTGCTCGACGACATCGTCTTCAACCAGGACGGCCAGGTGCAGCCGCAAACGTTCATCGGCAATCCCCCGGTTCCGGTTTTCGACCGCGACATTCGCTATAGTTTTGCCTTGATGTGCCAACGCCCGCGGGCCTCCGAACCGGTGGTGCAGGTTTCCGTCGTCGTGTACAACCGCCGGCCGTTGACCTTGAACGGCAATGGCACGTTGAACGAGCTGCCGTTTGTGGCGGAATTTGACGCCGCCTCCGGCAACCGCATTACCGTGCGCGTGCCGGCGGGTTCCTTGTTGCCGCCCGTCCGCGTCGGCGATTGGCTGCTGGACGCCACCCCCGTGGTCACCCTGGTGAACAACGCCCCGGCCTTCGAAACCCGCCACGGCGCGTTCTACCGCGTCGTGAGCGTCAACGAGATCGACGCCCTGACGACCGAATACGAAGTGCACCAACCGCTGCGCGGCTTTAAACAGAGGGAGCGCGGGCCCGGGACTTTCATCCAAGAAGTGGTCGCCGGCTCCGACAACTACCAGGGTGTCGTCATCGTCCTGGAAGGCGTGGCCGAAGTGTATGAAAAAGGGGCAATCAGATAGATTTTTATTCCGAGCCGGAAGCGTAAGCGACGGCTGCCGGGTCGCGGCCTTGGCCGTCGCTTACGCTTCCGGCTCGGAAATCTCGAAGAAGGAGAATCCCATGCGGCGACGAAAGGGCTTTACCCTGGTGGAAATGCTGGTGGCCACCGCCCTGATCATGTTCATCATGGCCATCCTGTCGCAGGCCTTCGTCACCAGCATGGACGTGTTCAGCCAGTTCAAGGGCATCGGCGACATGGAGGAAGGGCTGCGCACCGCCACCAATCTCCTGCGCCATGACTTGTCCCAAGACCACTTCGAGGCCAAGCGCAAGCTGAGCGATCCGAACTTCTGGGGCGGCCCCACACCCAGCGATCCGAATTACCGCAGCACGCCGACGCCGGTCTTTTTCCCCGACGCGCCGGCTATAACTTCGGCCACCTCGCGGCTGGTATATTCCGCCGTACGCGAAGGTTTTTTCCACATTCGCCAGGGAAGTCCCTCCGCCCTGGAAGGCATCGACTCTGAGGAAGTCCTGCTCGCCAACCGGCGGCGCAATTCGTTCATCGCCAGCAACCACATTCTCTATTTCACGGTCAAGATGCGCGGCAATCGCCGGGAAGACGTGTTCACCGCCCCGCTGCCGGCCCCGATCCCGCCCGTCACGCGCCATCCCTTGAACCTTGCGAGCACGAACTTTTTCGATCAACCCACGGAAGGGTTATACCAGGAAGATCCGTTGACTTTTTGCAGCCAGTGGGCCGAAGTCGCTTATTTTCTGGTGCCGACGGGAACCACCGTCGATCTGGGCAACCCCAACGCCGGCGGCACCCGGCTCCACGCCCTGTATCGCTACCAGGCGGCGGTGGTGCCGCGCGGCGCCGAAATCAACGGCTATCCGGCCGGGGCGGTGCCCGGGGCGCCCGTCACGTCCGCAATGCCCAACATCAGTTCGATACCGCACCCGGACACGGCCAATTATCCTGGCCGCTGGTTTTTCGCCGGTCCTGGCCAATTGCCGCATCCGTTGGCGCGGTCGCTGGACACGGGCGTGGTGTCGGACGGGCAATCCTTTCCGCAGCGGTGGACACCCGCGTCGTGGACAGCGGCCTGGCGGCAAATCCCGCTGGTGCCAGCGCCGCCCCCGCTGCCGCCCGCCGACGCCGCCCTGCTGTTGACCAACGTGGTTTCTTTCAACGTCCGCATTCAGTTTGTGATGACCAACCCCAACCAGCCGTCGCCGGCCGATTTTGTCGATGTTCCGGCCGGCCAGTTCGATACCAGCGCGGATCCCGGCTACCGCATCCTGGCCGTGCAAATCACCCTGCGCGTCTGGGACCAGAAGTCCCGGCAGGCCCGGCAGATTACGATCATTCAGGACATTTAAGGGGATTTGCTCTCGTTCCCAAACTCCGTTTGGGAACGCCGGTCCGCGAAACTCCGTTTCGCAGTTTGTTCGAGTATTTCGCCGCTAAGGAAAGAAGAGGGTTGAACCATGTTATTTGTACCGCAGCTCGCCGCCGCGCCGGCCGGTCGGGACCGCCGGGGCGTTATTCTCATGGTGGTCATTGCCCTGTTGGCCCTGTTCGCCACGGTCGGCCTGACCGTGGTTTTTTACGCCGAGGCGGAAGCGGCCGCGTCGCGGGCCTTTCGCCAAGCGGGATCGCAGACCGGCGTGGATGTGGACCCCGAGCAACTTCTGTATTATTTCCTCGGCCAGATGATCTACGATGACGACGACCCGGCCTTGAACAATCTCGCCCGCAACTCCGCCCTGCGCGGCCACAGTCTGGGCCGCTCGATGTACGGCTACAATCCCAATATCCTGAACCTACCCTACAGCCAAAACGTCAACCCCTTCAACGGTACTGGCCGGCTGCACTACAACATCCAGGTTGGCCCAGGGCAGTTTTTGGACAACTATAACATGGTGTGCTACCAGGTTTCAGACGACCCAAAATTGAAGATTAACTGGCCGGGGGGCCTGCTTCGCCATCCCGAGCGGCTGTATATGCCCGGCGATCCACGCGACGGCCAATTCCTCGGCGGGCACAACGTCAACTGGACCTATCCCGATATGGACAACTTCTTTCTGGGAGCAATGACCGCCAAAGGCGAAATCCTCATCCAGTCGTTCCACCGGCCCTGGACCGGCGTTAATTTCAACGATCCCAGTCCCTATCAGCGCTACCTGACGCTGCGGCCGCAGGGGGGGACAGACCCCTTGACAGGACAGTTGAAATACCCGGGGGTCTATCATCCGAACTTTCCCCTGCCCGAGAACGGCGGCGACGTCAAGTGCGTGGACGGCACCCTGGGCGTGCGCATACCGGGCACCAATCCCCCCCAATATTACAACAACGACAGCTACTGGATGGACCTGGGCTTCCCCGTCATGACGGCGGCCAACGGCAGGCGCTACAAGCCGCTGTTCGCCGCTTTCATCATGGACCTGGACAGCCGGCTCAACGCCAACGCCGCCGGCAACATTCGCGGCCGCTTCAATAACCAGGTCGTGTCCATGAGCAACCACGGCTACGGGCCCTGGGAAATCAATCCCAGTAAGGTCCTGACGGGGTTGCCTCAGGGAAACGACTGGTACCAGCTTTTCGCCGGCAACGGCTTGCTCCATGGCCGCTACGGGCCCGACGCTAACCCCGCCCGGACCGGCTCGTTCCTGCCCGGCGGCTTCGCCAAGGGCTTGCCCTTCTGGGCCCAGGTGGACCTGGACGGGGTTTACGGAAACAACATCAACCCCAACGACCCCATCAACTATTCCCCCAGCCGAAAGTGGGTGTTGCCCGGCGAAGATCCCACTGCCAATCCCCTGTCGCCGTTCCCCTACTTTCCCCCAAACACCTACGGCAGCGGCGACCAGTTCGAGCGCACCAATCATCCGCGGCTGTTCAATATCTTCAACCCCAACTACCCGATAGCCGGCCTTGGCGCCAGCGACGACCGGCTGTTCGCCGCCTCGAACATGGAGGCCCTCTTGCGTTACGGCGGCACCGGCTCGCCGGCCTTGACGTCGGACTTGTTCCGGCTGGCGCCGCTCAACTTCATCGACCCGGTGAAGCGGCGGCAGGTGACCACGCACAGCTTCGACGTGGTCCGCCCCGGCTTGACGCCCTGGCTGTCCGATGCGGCGGCGGTCAACTACCGCCTCCAAGCGAATGACCCTTATCCGCAAGCCGGCCGCCTGATCCGCTTCCCCGTGCCGCAAAAACTGCCCGGCACCGGCGAGTTTGCCGCCGACGGCCGGGCCTTTTCCACGGCGGCCTTCGCCCTGGAACGGATCAAACTCAATTGCGGCTTGCCGGATTATCCCGATCCCGACCCCATCACCGGGCTCATCGACCCGGCCAACGTCGCCGCCTTCCAGACCGCCCAGAAGGCGCGGCAGGACCTGGCCAAGGCCTTCTTCGACCGGCTCCGCGCCGTCACCACCGGCGCTCGGCCGACCGATCCCATCCCGAATAAGTTGACCCAGGCAATGGAATACGACGCCCTGCGCTGGCTCGCCCAGCTGGCGGCGAACATGGTTGATTATTGCGATGTGGACGATTATTCCACCCCGTTCAACTTTGACCTTAATGCCCCTGGCGGGGACTGGGTGTTCGGCACCGAGCTGCCGCGTCTGGTCCTCAATGAAATCTATGCCGAGCTGCAAAATGACCCCGCCGATCCCGGCCCCAAAATCCCAGTCGATCCGAAGGACCTGACCAAGGGGCCGAAAGCCATGCTACCCTTCCAGGTGAATTTCTGGGTCGAACTATTCAATCCGATGAAAGCCGATCCGCAATTAACCGAAGGGGGCGTGGCCCGCTTGCAGCAAGATACCGGCGATCCGACCACCAGCTATCCGATTTACAAAGTGACCATCGTGCCAAAACCCGCGGGCCAAGGCGCCCCGATATTCAAGGATCCGGTGCTGGGGATTCCCGAACTGCCCAAAGATCCATCCCTTTACCTGGAAGTGGCCAATTACGCTCCCGCGCCGGGATTTAACCCAATAAAGGGGGTGGACGTCAAGAAAGTACTGCCGACCGACGGAAGGTACATAGCTCCGCCAGGCGAGAACAAAGGCTTTTATGTTCTCGGGCCCAAGAATCCATTCGAAGGGACCGCACCCCCGATCAATCCGGCAACCCTGCAGGTCAAAGAACAAACCATCAATAACGTAAAAAGCGCCATGACGCTGACCTTGCCGGTCACCACTTTGCCGGTCAAGCAGTTGTTGCAATACAACCTCTTCCTCCGCCGCTTGGCCTGCCCGCACCGGCCGCACAACGATACGCCCGGCCCGAATTACAATCCGTATATCACGGTGGATTACGTGGAAGACCTGCCCGTTATGGACGCCGCAGTCTTTGACAACAAGGGCAAGAACAAATCCTTCCGGACCTTCCTCTTTCGCCTTTCCATGGGCCGCAAGCAGCCCTATGCCGCCCACCGTTCGCAGCAGTCCCTGCAAATCCCGGATACCGACCCAAATAAAATAGGCATTCAATCGTATACCGACCAACCGCAGCATACCTTCTTCCGGCACAACGGGATCGAGTCAGTCAATCCGACCGACAGCGTCACCTTGAAACAGCCCTTTGACTTTGTCGGCCACCTGAATCGGCCGCTGGTCAGCCCGATGGAGCTGCTGCACGTGGCCAAAGGCCGGCCGCACGAGCTGACGCAGAATTTCATGACCGGCTTCAATGCCAACAACGTCAATCAACGCTTCCAGCACACCGCCCTGCCGGCCTTTCTCGATGAAACTTCCCACCTGTACCGGTTCTTCGAATTCTTGGACGCCAACCACCGCACCCAGGGCGAGAGCTGCGATGGCCGTGTGGCCGGCAGGATCAACCTCAACACCCTGTGGGACACCGATCTGCCGATCTTCCAGGCCCTGTGCGATCATAACCTGACCAGCTCGTATGACCCGGCCGCCGTGGCCATCATCTACAGCAACATGCTGGCCTCGCGCACTCGCGGCGCCGGCGGCACTATCAGCCAAAACGATCGCCCCTTCAAGAGCCTGGCCACGGGCCGTGATACGCCCGCCGGTTTGCCTAACGAAGGCATCGCCGACACCCTGCTCCGCCCCCAGGGCAATGTCCCGCTGTTCTTTGTCACGCCGCAAAATACGGCCTTGGACCATCCCATGCTGAAAACCGAATTGCTGTCCAAGATTTTCAACAACGTCACCACGCGCAGCAACGTGTTCGCGGTGTGGATGACGGTGGGCTTTTTCGAGGTCGAGGACGAGAGCGTGGTGCCGCCGCGCCTGGGCAAAGAAGTCGGCCGCGCCGACGGCCGACACGTCCGCCATCGCTTCTTCGCCATCATCGACCGCTCGGATTTGCGCATTCGCCTGGCGACGCCGGGGGGGGTGGAAATACCTCCAAGTAACTTTGCCTTGGGCCAAATGAAGAGCGGCCAAGGCTATACTGTTGACCTAACGCCGCTAATGCAAAAATTCTTTGGCAACGTCCCGACTTTGACCTTTAACCTGGCCAATGACCCGAGCAAAACCTGGTCGATTGTTCCCGGCACGGTCCTGATTCTGGCGCCGGGCACCGCCGATGAAGAAGCGGTGGTGGTCAATACCGTGGTCGGCAAACAGTTCACGATAGTCCCTGCCCGTGACCACCCGGCGAATACCCCATTTATTATCCGCGGCAACCCCGGCCCGTGGCGGAACTACGATCCGCGCCGCGATAACGTCGTCTTGCATTACAGCGTGATCAAGTAACCTTTTACCTTCAAAAGATTAAACACCGCTTACTTGTAGAGACTTACCGTATGAACTGGCAAGAACGAATCACGATCGACCCCGCGGTTTTGGTAGGTAAGCCGGTGATCAAGGGCACGCGCTTGTCCGTGGAATTCATCATTGACCTGCTGGCCCAGGGTTGGAGTGAGGCGCAAATTCTGGATAATTATCCCGGGATTTCGCATGCGGACATCTTGGGATGTTTGCACTATGCCAGCAGTCTTTTGAAATCCGAGCGGGTCTATCCTGTTCCCGTTTGAGTCATGCAATTACTGGCCAACGAAAATTTTCCGCGGATCGTGGTAGAAGCCCTCCGGGACCATGGTCATGACGTTTTGTGGATTCGGACCGTCATGCCCGGCGCCAAGGACCAGGAAATCCTTGAGCGCGCCCAGAAGGACAACCGGGTGTTGGTGACTCAAGACAAGGATTTTGGGGAACTGGCCTTCCAATCTCAGCTGCCCAGCACATGCGGCATTATTTTGTTTCGGCTGGCTTTCCCTTCACCGGAGGCGGCGGTCAACCGAATTGTAACCGCCCTCGAGAGTCGCGCGGATTGGAGCGGCCATTTTGCCGTTGTCGAAGAGTCCCGGATCCGGTTTCGCTCTTTACCAGGGAGTTCACCATAAACTTCCCTTGCTGGCTGACGACTGAAAATGCCCGGGTGATGTCCTTGTCCTTGGCGCAGGAGTTCGTGGAGAAACTTGAAATCCTCGTAGTTATGCGAAAGGAAAACGCAATTTTCGCGAATGGCATTGCGAAGATGAACGGGGTCGTCGGCACCGGCGATTCCCAGGTCGGCCGGCAGCAATACATCATGCCCCGCCTGGCGTAACAGCCGTACCAGGACGCTAAAAATACTATCGTCGTCCAGATACAGCCTCATCGGAGAAAGATCCTGGAGTAGTCTTCCGGTGAGAGCGGTTTGGGGGAAGGATGGTATTTATAATTCGGATCATTCATGCCCGACGCTTCCATTATTGCTTCTTCTCTTTGCCAATCCTCGTGGATTTCCTGGGGATTGGTTTCGCAATAGGCAATGGCCTCCTGGACCGCCTGGATCGGCAGGTTAAAACCGGCGGCAATTTCTTCGACGGTCTGGCCCGGCCAATCCTCGCCGGCTGTGTAATAACTGTACAATACCCTGGCGGCGATGCGCGTTCCCTTCACGAACAGTTGCCGATAGTGGGAACCGGGTTTAGGAGCTAAGTATTTCCAGGTGGTGGATGGTTCCATGCTCATTTTTTAAGAATACGTGATTTCAATCCCGGTCGCAATGCCAACCTTGTGCACAGGCTCGACCTTTAATAACGGATCGTCCCATCGATGGTGTAATCGAAGTTGACCGAGTCCAGATCGATGTCGAAGACAAAATCCGCCGTGCCGCTGACGTCTTCGAAGCGGCCGGTGCCGCCGGTGAAAGTCAGCGTGCCGCTGGCGATGCCGTTGTCCGGATCGTAGCTGGTCACCTCCGGCGTGGCGAACAGAAAAGCACTCCGCGCCGCGCGGAAGCGGAGGTTGGAAATCTCCAGGATGCCGTTTTGCAGCAGATCCACATTCACGTCCGCAAGGAAGATGGTTCTTCCCAGGTGCGGCACCTCGTCAAATCTCCCGGAAATGAAACCGCTCGAAGAATTGGCATTGATAAATCCCCTGCCGCTCATGGTGAAAGTGCGCTCGATGGCCACGGCGGTTTCGGCAGCGAGGAGGTCGCCCTCCGCAACCACCGAAGTCAGGGCGGCGTCGGCGCTGGCGGGCATCAACCGTGTGCCCGCGGCGAGCGCTTCGGCCATGACGCCGGCCTCTTCATGCTCGTAACCGAGCACGTGCCCCAGCTCATGGGCGAGAACGGTGAGCAGATCCATCCGCCGCTGTTCTCCCTGATTGCCCGGCAAGGTGAACTCGGCATCGTCGGCGGGCGTCGGATCGACGAACCAGCCCCAACCGGCGGCGTCGGCGTCGAGCCAGATCGTGTTGCCGGCGGCTTCGCCCAGGGCCGCGCCGGGCAGGTCGGCGATTTGGAAATTGACACCCTCCAGTCCAGAAGAATCGACGCCGGCCGCTTGCCAGCGGGCGAGGGCTTCGGCGAGAAGGGGAGTGATTTGCTCCGCGCTGAGGTTGGCCTCGCCGGTCGCATTCGGAACTGTTCCGCCGGCCGCTTGGAGAGCACTGGACGGAACTAGCTTCGAGACGAACGCGTCCACGGTCGGGTTACCGATGCTGTCCAGGGTACTGGTGAGGGAGTACGTGCCCGCGCCGGGGTCGAAGTCGACCGTTCCGCTGAAGGACCCGGTGATGAAGATGTTCCCCTGGCCGTCCACGGCGATGCCTTCGCTACCGACGCCTACTCCCGGCCCGCCGGTCCAAACCAAGCTGCCGGCGCTGTTCAACTGGGAGACGAAGATGCCACCCTCAGTGGTGTAGACGGCTCCCGCCCCGTCCACGGCGATGCCGAAGCGGCCGACGCCACTCTTCCCCCACAGCAGGTTCCGGTTCGGATCGAGCTTGACCACGAAGCCGCAACTGCCGCTGCACGGCAGGTTCAGCTTGCCGCGGCCGGGGTCGAAGTCGCCTTCGGGGTCGCCTCCGTTGTACCCGTTTACATGGACGTTTCCCGCCGCGTCGAGCGCGATCCCCAGACCGCCGTCGGCGCCCCGGCCGCCCATGCTCCCGGCCCAGACGTACGCACCGCTGGCGTTCAACTTGAGGACGAAGGCATCATTCCACGAGGACGAGATCTGCTGCCAACCAACGCTGGTCAGCGAGTTGGTCTTCTTCGGATCGGTGTTGAAGTCCATCTTGCCCAAGTAGCTGCGCGTGACGTGGACGTTTCCGCCCGCGTCCACCGCGACATCGGCGCCATACGCGTAGCTGGTAACACCCGCGCCATTAGTGATGCCGGTGCCTTCCGAGACGACCTTGGTCCACACAGTGGCGCCGCCCGCGCTGTACTTCGCGACGAACAGCTTGTTCGCCTCGGACCCCGTCGCATAAACATTGCCCGCCGGGTCGACCGCGACGCCGTAGGCGAAGCGGGGGTCGGCGGTCGCGCCAAAGGTAGTCGCCCAGAGGACGTTGCCCGTCGCATCGATCTTTGCCAGGAAGCTTTCGTTGATTCCGGCGTTCGTAAGCGTCACGGGCGTCTGGCCGGGTGCGCCGATCTCCATGGACCCTTGGAAATTACCAGTGACCAGGACATTGCTCGCCCCGTCGATGGCCACGTCTGTTGCGGCGGTGTTGGCGGGTGAGGCGAAGTGGACGCCCCAGAGCAGGTTCCCGAGCGGGTCGTACTTGGCGACGAACCCGTCGTTTCCGCCGGCGTTCGGCAGGACGTAACTTCCGGGGCCGGGGTCGAGGTCGATCGAGGCCGACTTATAGAAGCCGGCGACGACCGCGTTTCCGGCGGTGTCCGCCGCGACCGCCATCCCCCGATCGGTTTTGTCCGAGCCCAGTCCGAGAGCGTAGCCGAAGTCGTAAGACAGCAGGGTCCGATCTTCGAGGCGTTCCACCAGTAGCTTACAACCCGGCCGACGCCGTGTTGGTCGAGAACCGCGGGGCTTGCCAAAAAACGAGATGGGGAACCACATGACTTTATCTCTCCCTTGTCAGAACGGCCTGCGGTAGATTGAAAAGGCCGGGACCCAGGCGCGCAGACCGGGCGCCCGGGGTGGCTCCGAGGCCGGGGAGGGATCGGCTTGCGGCGAGAACCCTGGGCTTATTCCGGCTCGTCCTTTACCCCTCCGATTCCTTACCGCCTGAAGTGAAAGAAATGTGACCGAAAAAAAGAGGAATCGGTGCGAGCCCACCGCGCCAGCAAGCGGGGGGGGCCAAAAAACCTTGCTGGCGCGGCGGGCGCGGCGGTCTTATCGTAAGAGTGCGGTCGGCTATGGCAGGGGACAGGCGCCGGGCCCGGTGAAGCTTCGGAAATATTACCGGCGAGACTCTTCTTGCTCGTAGGCCGCCGAGGCGTCCCAGACCTTCAGGGCGGAGTCGCCGCCGGCGGTCAGAAGGCGGCGGCCGTCCGGGCTCCAGGCGACATCAACGATGTGCCCTTTGTGTGCGCGCAGAGCGAAGATTTCCTGAGCCAACTCGGTGTCCCAGAGTTTCACGGTCCTGTCGTAGCTCCCCGTCGCAAGGCGCCGGCCGTCCGGGCTCCATGCCACGCTCAGGATGCCGCCCCCATGCCCGGTAAGAACGACGGGCGGCTTGCGGCTGACGGGGCGCCACAGGCGAGCTTTCTGGTCCCAGCCGCCTGTGGCCACGTGTTGGCTGTCCGGACTCCAGGCGGCGCAATGCACGCCCTGGGTGGCGGCGCTGTAGTGCTCCGTGAGGGCATCCGGATCCCACACCTTCAGCTCGCCCGGACTGTCCGGCTTGAAATCCGTGGCCAGCGCCAGCCCGGCAAGCGAGAGCAGCCGCTTGCCGTCAGGACTCCACAGGAGACGGAACACGGGCAGGGTATGGCCGTGCAGAACGCCGAGCGCTTTACCTGCGGCAACGTCCCAGAGGCGGACCGTCTTGTCTTCTCCCACGGAGGCCAGACGCCGGCCATCGGAGCTAAAGGCAACGCCCGTGACATAACCCGTATGACCGAGGAAGGTATGGATTTCCTGGCCGCTGGCGGCGTTCCACACGCGCACGGAGTGATCCCTGCCCGCCGTTGCCACCCAGCGCCCGTCGGGACTCCAAGCCAAGGCGTAAACGCCCACCATCTTCTCGACCATGTTCGCGCCCTGACCCTTGGTGAAAACGTGGCCGCGCAGCGTGGCCAATTCCTTTTTAGTATCCGCGTGCCAGACGCGCGCGGTGCCATCGTCGCACGCGGCAGCGAAGCGCTTGCCGTCCGGGCTCCACGCTATCCAGCTTCGGGAACCAAGCCCTATCCGGAATGCCTTTCGCAAATGGATGGGCCCACGCGCATCGGCCGTGTCCCACAGCCACACGTTCGCATAAGCCCCCGACAGAAACCGCTGCCCGTCGGGACTCCAGCGCACAAAACTATTAAGGTTCGCTTCCAACGGCGGCCCGCGCACCGTGAGCGGCTCCTGGCCCGCGACTGCATCCCAGATGCGCACCGTGCCGTCGTCACTGGCCGACGCTAGCTGGGCCCCGTCCGGGCTCCAGGAGACGGAGGGGATATCGTTCCCCGTGTGGCCGCGCAACCACAGCAGCTCTTTGCCGGTTTCCGCGTCCCAGATTTTCAACCGCTGATCGCCGGAATTTTGGCCGCCAGCGGCGGTGGCCAGCCGCTTGCCGTCGGCACTCCACGCCACCCCCCTGAGATAGGATGTTGTGATCGTGCGCGTGAAATGCAATTTTCTGGTGTCCCAGATTTCCACGGTATCATCGCGCACCAAAGCGAGTTGGTGGTGCTTCGGGTTGGGGTTCCAGAGCGGCTCTGGGGTGCCTGTCAGCTGTGGTAGGCGGCGCAGCTCTTTGCCCGTCGCTCCATCGAAGATGCACAGGATGTACCGCCGGTAGGCCCCTTCGCCTTCGCGCAGCCAGCTGGCTAGCTCGCTGCCGTCCGCGTTCCAGGCCGGGAAGCCCACGGTGGCCGTTGCGGGTCGGACGTCTGTTTCCTTGCCGGAGGCCAATTCCCAGCGGCGAACCGTTCGGCTGACATAGCAGGCCGCTGTCAGAAAACGACTGTCCACGCTCCAGACAAGCGCGGCATGGTCCCGGTTGCCCTGTAGAAACGCCTGTTCTTTGCCCAGGCGCGTGTCCCAGACCTGCACCGGCCCCTTATCGATGGAAACAGCGAGATAGCGGCTATCCGGGCTCCAGACCAGGAACAAGCCGCTGAGCTTCATTTGAGCGGCCGTCTCGAAAGTATGCAGCTTTCGCCAGGATTCCGTTTCCCAAATGGTAATGGTTCGAGTGCCGGCCGATGCCAGCCGCGCGCCATCCGGACTCCAGGCGACTCCATTAAGTCCGTGCGGGTGCGCCAGCGTTCGCTGCCCTTTCTGCGGCAAGCTGCGCAAATAATACCACTCCCAGCCGCGCCAGTCCTTCTGCCCGGCCACCGGCCGCTGGGCCTCGAGCAGCTCGAGCATCTGCCGGATTCTGGCCTCGTCCCAGGCATGGCGGACGCGGTGCATGTTGGCCAGGTACAGCGTGTGCTGCGCCACATCGCGCTCGCGCTCGGCGTTGGCGCGTTCCTTGGCCTCCTTTTCTTTCGCCAGCCCGGTCTGGTCGAGGGCCTCCTTGGTCTGGTAATACGCGATCGCCACCGTCACCAGGAGGCCGATGATAAGCAGAGCCGAGGAAACGGCCACCGTGGTGACCAAAGAGCGATGCCGCCGCGCGAATTTGCGAGCGCGCTGCAGCAGCGTCGGCCGCTTGGCCCGGATCGGCTGGTCGTCCAGGAAGCGCTGCAGGTCCTCCGCGACTTCTTTCGCGGTCGCATAGCGCTCGTCGGGGTTTTTGGCCAGGGCCTTGAGGACGATGGTTTCGAGCTCCGCGGGAATAGCCGGGTTGACGCGCCGTGGCGGGCGCGGCTCCTCGAAGGCGATCTGGCGCAGAAGTTCTTGCCGATCGCTGCCGCTGAACACCGGCTCCAGGGCCAGCAGTTCGTACAGCGTTGCACCCAGCGAGTAGATGTCGGTGCGGTGGTCCACCGTGACGCGCTTGGCCAGGGCCTGCTCGGGACTCATGTAGCGGAGGGTGCCGACAAGATCGCCGGTCATCGTCAGCCGTGCGTCGGTTTGCATATGGGCGAGGCCGAAATCGGTGACCCACAGGTGACCGCGAACATCGACGAGCAGGTTGGCCGGTTTGATGTCGCGATGGATGACGCCCATTTGATGGGCGTGTTCGAGCGCCTCGGCCGCCTGCACGCCCAGCTGCGCCGCCGTGCGGAAGAAACCCGGGCCGCGGTAGGATTGTTCCGTGGACAGCCCCCCGACCGGGAACGGGGTGGAAGCGAGATCGCCTGGGCGCGGGAATTCCACCGAGACGGAAGGTACGCCAGCGGGCGGCGAGGACGGGGCAGGCGGTGTTGGATACGGTCCCGTCGGCTGCGGATCGGGCGCCGGCCGCAGCGCGTTCGCGATCAGCACGGGCGGCGCCGGCGTGGGGACGGCAATTTCCTCCTTCGCGCGGCGGGCCAGCCGTCGCAGATCGGCGATCAGGGCGGCGAGCGTGTGGCCCTCGATGTACTGCATCGCGTAATAGTGCACGCTGCGGTCGTTGCCGACGCCGTAGACCGGCACGATGTGCTGGTGGTGGAGGTGGGCCGCTGCCTGGGCTTCGTTCTGGAAGCGCTGCAAGTGTTTGGGGTCCATCGCTGCGGCAAACGGCAGCACCTTCAGCGCCACCCGGCGGCGCAGGGAAAGCTGTTCCGCTTCATAGACTATGCCCATGCCGCCCCGGCCAATCTCGCGCACGATGCGATAATCGCCCAGGGCGCGCGGCGTTTCGTCCTCGCTCACAGCGCTGTCCGCGGAGCCGGAAACCACGCCGGACACCATCTCCAGGGCGGCCAGAATCTGCCGCAAGACGTCGCCATGCCGCGGATAGCGCCGGGCGTAATCCTCGATGTTCGGGCGCTCGCCCCGCGCCCGCCGCTCGCGGAACTCGTCCGCCACCAGGGCCACCAGTTCCTCCAGCGACTGGTCCTCTTGCACCGACACGTCATTCATGGTTCGGACTCCAAGAGGCCCTGGTCGCTCAGGAGGGTGCGGAGGCGCAGCAGGGCGCGGCCATAACGCTTGCGCGCCGCCGGGGATTGGATCTCCAGCAGGTATGCAATCTCGTCGTAGGAAA
>CAZFGM010000028.1:15623-21344 GCA_964518515.1 uncultured Alcaligenaceae bacterium
TTGCGCGCCGCCGGGGATTGGATCTCCAGCAGGTATGCAATCTCGTCGTAGGAAAGCCCCTCAACTTGCCTCATCATCAGGATTTCCCGATCGATGGCGGGGAGTTGCTCGAGCGCCTGGCGGACAGCGCGGGCTCGTTCCTGGCGGGAAAGCCGTTCGCTGGGCGTGGAAGGGACCAGGCCGAGGCGCTGGGCCAACAGAAGCGATGACCGCTCGGGCCATGGTTGTTCGCGCGCCAGCGATCGCCGCGCCGCCAGGTGCCGCCGGGCCGCTTTGTGCACTTGCTCGCAGGCGGTCTTGCGCAGCCATAGGCGAAACGGCATCGGCCGGCGCTGCAAATAATCCTCCAGCCGCCGAAAGGCCGTCAACTGCGTTTCCTGCACGATGTCCGACGGATCGACGCGCGCGCGCAACCTCGCATCCAACCGCAGGCCCACAACTTGGGCCACGTAGGCCCGGTAGCGGGCGAACAGCTTCTCGAACGCCGCCGTCTCGCCCGCGCGGATGCGTTCGAGCAGGCGATCGGTTTCCCCGGAATCGGCAGGCGCCTCGGGCATAAGAATCCTCTATCCTTTAACCGCCCAAACGGATCGAAATGTGACCGATTTTTTGTGATCTTTGGTGTGTAGTGGCTTTTAAGCCCGCAGGCGAGTAAAGCCCAGGGACGGCCGTCCCTGGGCTTTGGGCGCCTGCGGGCTTGGAAGCCGATTATTTTCCTTCCGGCCCGATCTCGCGGGCTTTGAGCAATTCCACCTTGTTGCCGCGGCCGACGGCGTACTGGAAGGTGGTCCGGGCGGTGCAAGCGGCGCCGCTATTTCCCTTGGGGTCCAGGGCCAGGAAAGCGACGCCCGGGGGATGCACGCCGCGGCGCACCGCCACGGCGTTGATCTTGCGGACGGCGCTCTCGCAGGCCTCTTGCGCCGATCGGCCGGCCCGCATCGCCTCCACGATGAGAAGGCTGGCGCCGATGCGGATGATTTCCTCGCCGAGGCCGGTGCCGCCGGCGGCGCCGGCGGCGTCATCGACGTACAGGCCGTGGCCGATGAGCGGCGAATCACCGACCCGGCCGGGCAGCTTGTGCGCCAGGCCCGACGTGGTGCACACGCCGCCCAGCGAGCCTTTCTGATCCAGGGCCAGCACCGTAACAGTATCGTGGCTGACCGCATCGCAGGTGAGGGCGCCGCCTTCCTGTTCAGTCAATCCAGCGGGGGAAGTGGAAGCGCTCTTGGGGCCGCGACCGTTGGGCTTGGGCTTTGGCCGGCGTTTTTCCCATTCGGCCAGGCTTTCCGGGGTGTTCAGATTTTCCAGGGGAAATCCCTGTTGCAGAGCAAATTGCTGGGCCCCTGGTCCGACGAGTAGAACGTGAGGCGTGCGTTCCATGACGCGTTTGGCCAGGGCAGCGGCATGACGAATGTTTTCCAGCCCGGCGACGCCGCCGCAATTCAAGGTCCGCCCTTCCATGACGCAGGCGTCGAGGGCCACGGTACCGATGCGGTTGGGCAGGCCGCCGTAGCCGACCGAATTGACGCGCGGGTCGTCTTCCACCGCCTGGGCGCCCGCGAGAGCGGCGTCCAGCGCGGGCCGACCTTGACGCAACAACGGCAACGCCGCACGAACCGCCGTCTGGCCGAACGGCCAGGTCGCAATCACCACGGGATTGGGCATGAGATTCCTCCGTTTCCTTGTAGTAGGCACACTCCGTGTGCCGTATACGGCACACGGAGTGTGCCTACTACAAGGGGGTTGAGGAAATCATGCCAGATCGAAGCTCGCGGAGCAAAGGAAATCGATTCAAAATAAGGCCTTAGAGGTACAAACGCTCAGATTTGCCAATTTGGGGTATTTTCTTTAGCTAACTTGTCACCAAGTCCTTGCAATCCGGCCCTCAGGTTTGTAACCTCTCTACCTAGGCCAGTTTGTTGCGCGACGCGTCCCGACCGCGGCTGTCAAGCTCTGCCGGTCGCCACGACATTGCACCCAGCGGAGGTGGACCAGGATGTTGCGAGTTGGCCAATACGTTTTCAAACGGGCGGAAACCAGTCTGGAGTTCGAGCAGATTCACCGCCTTAACCACAAAACGTTCACCAACGAAATTCCCCAGCATGCCGATAACGGCAGCGGGGTGTTGGTGGATAAATTCCATGGCAAAAACGCCTACCTGATCGTGCTGCGCGACAACCGCGTGGTCGGCATGCTCAGCGCCTGCGGCCAGCCGCCTTTCTCGGTGGCCGAGCGCCTGAAGGAGCCGGAAATCCTCGAGCGCCCCGGGATACATCCGCTGGAAGTGCGCCTGTTGGCCATCGAGCCGGACGAGCGCAACACCACCATGTTCTTCGGGCTGATTTACTGTCTGTACGAATACGCCCGGTCCAACGGCTTCAACCACGTGTTCATTTCCGGCATCGAGGAACGGGTGGAAATGTACCAGCGGATCGGCTTTGTGCCATTGGGTCCGGCCGTGCCGTCGGGCAAGGCGTCGTTCGTGCCGATGATGCTGTCGCTGGACGATTTGCCGCTGAAGATGCAGCGCGTCAAGAAGCTGTGGGAAACGCATCTGGGCCGGGTCACGCTCAAGGGGCCGAAGGGGCTGGCAGGGGAGCCGGTTTGCCTCCTGCCGGGGCCGGTGACAACCTCGCCGGCGGTGCAGAAGGCTTTTCACCAACCACCCATCTACCACCGCGGACCGGAATTCATTCGCCGCTACGTGGCGGTGCGGCAAATGCTCGGCGAGATGGTCCATTGCCGCAGCGTGGCCATTTTGAACGGCAGCGGCACCCTGGGCAACGAGGCCGTGGCCGCCACTCTGGCCGCTGAGCCTCGCCCGGCGGGTGGCCCCGTGCCGCGTGGCGTCATGCTCATCAACGGCGAATTCGGCGAGCGGCTGGCGCGGCAAGCCAAGCGCTTCGGCCTGGAGCCGCGCGTCCTGGCCTGGCCCTGGGGCAAGCCCTGGGACCTGGATCGCGTCGACGCCGCCCTGGCCGAAGAGCCGGCCGGCAGCTGGGTGTGGGGGGTTCATCAGGAATCCAGCACCGGCGTCCTCAACGATCTGCCCGGCCTGGTGCAGGTGGCCCGCAAGTGGGGCGTGCGCGTGTGCGTGGATTGCATCAGCAGCCTGGGCGCCGTGCCCCTCGATTTGCGCCACGTCTACCTGGCCAGCGGCGCCACCGGCAAATCGCTGGGATCGTACGCCGGCGCCGCCCTGATTTTCGCCGATGGCGAGGCGCTACGGAAAATCGATCGCCGCCACGTGCCCAGCTATTTCGACATCAACGCCGCTCTGGAAAGCGAAGGCCCCTGTTACACCTTCCCGTCGCCGACCTTGATGGCTCTGGAGGCGGCTTTGCAGGAATACGCCACCCCCGAACGCGCCCAGGCCACGTACGCGCGTTATCACGAGCTGGGGTTGTACGTCCGCGAGCAATTACGCCGTCTGGACTTGCCCCCCCTGGCCGCCGAGGATTGTGCCAGCTCGGTGGTGACCACGTTCGCGCCCTCAGGAAAGGAAACGGCGGTGGCTTTCGTGGCCCGCTGCCGCGGCTGGGGCTACGCCATCGGCGGCGAAAGCGCCTACTTGGCCCAGCGCCGCCTCGTGCAAATCGCCACCATGGGCGCCATCACGCGCGAGAAATTCGAAGGGCTGTTCGACCATCTCGAACGCTGGCTGGCCCAGCGGCCGGTATTGGCGAGTGTGGATTAGGATTTCCCAAGTCCGCAGGCGAGTCTTCGAGCCTGCGGGGTAAGGGGGGTTATTTTTGGGCCACTGCTTCATTTGCCAAAACATGGGCCAAATGATTTTGGGCGGCTTTCAGGAAAGCCTCATCTTCGATGTCCCACAAACCATCCGGAAGCCCGCTGGCCCAATTGCCGATATTGACCAGTAGCTGACCGAAACGCATCGTCGGATACCTGGTCATTAGTTCTTCCAAGCTTTTGAAAATCTCGCGCTGAACGGTAGTCATGGCAGTTTATCCCCCACAGTTGGAAAAACGCTAATATCCCAGTTCGGCAGATCATCAATCACTTCGACTGGGACCAATTGCCCTGGAATAAGTTTGGCAACACGAAAGGCGCGTGTTACGCCGTTGTTGATAATGAAAGCCCCGTTTTTTCCGCGTATTTCGTTGCAAAGCCACCAAAAGACCCATAATTGCACCTTCCCATAATTCGTCATTATAACCTTTTGCCGAAGTGCACGAGAGAATTTTCGATGGGCAACTCTTTACCAAGGATTGCCTGTTAAAGTCGGCAAAGTTTGCCGCCGATAACGGATACACCGGATTTGCCGCTTAGCCGGCCGGTCCACGGTCCGTCAAGGAAGACGCCATGAGCAAGAGGAAGCTGCACAAACTGGGGGGCTGGGGATTGTGCGGCCTGGTGGTGATAGCCACGCTGGGCGGTTGCACGCGGCGTTTTTTCCGCGAACGCGCCGACCGCGAAGTGGACCGGGTGTTGGCGCAAAAAGATCGCTATCCCTTCTGGAAGATCGAAAACTACCACGTTTATCCCGATCCCCGCGCGCGCTTCGCCGACCCGACCAACCCGGATCGCCCGCCCATGCCGCCCGACGATCCGGCGGCACGGGAGTTGGGCCCCAATCCGCAGAAACCCGGCCGCGCCGGTGTCGCTTGGATCGAAGGCGACGGCTACCTGGACCTGCTGCGCCGCTGGGATGCTCTTAACCGGGGAGACGTTCCAGGGCTTTGCGTTTCGCGCTCGCAGGAGGCCGAGCGAACGCTAAACGCCAAGCAGAAGACCGGCATTCAGCCAACTGCCTTTGGGCCAAAAAACCCTCCGCCGGAATTGCTGCCCCCGCCCAAAAAGCCCGCGGGGGAACCTGGCAGCCAGCACCATCCTTTCCGCCTCAAGCTCGAGCAAGCAGCCGAGTTGGGCCTGATCAATAGCCGCGAGTTTCAGACCAAGCGGGAAGATCTGTACCTGACGGCGCTGCCGGTGACCTTGCAGCGTTTCGCCTTCGCCCCCCAGTTTTTCGCCACCGAGGAGGCCATTCGCGAATGGGCTGGCCGCGATGTGCCGGGTGGCCGGCAAAACCGCTGGACTTTCAACTCCGACGCCGGCTTCAGCAAGCTCTTTTCCACCGGCGCCCTCTTGTTATTGCAGTTCGCCAACCAGACCGTCATCGACCTGACCGGCAACGCCGCCCGGCATACGGTCAGCGAGACGACGCTGAACCTGGACCTGGTGCAGCCGCTGTTGCGCGGCGGCGGCCGCGCCGCCACCCTCGAGGCCCTGACCCAGTCCGAGCGCGACCTGTTATACGAAATCCGCGCCTACGCCCGCTTCCGTAAGCAGTTCTTCGCTAACCTGGCCACCGGCGGCGACTTCGACGTCTTCAACGTGCAGCCCGTCCGCCAGGGCTTTCTGCCGACCTTGCAGCGTCAGTCGCGCTTACTGATTGAGAAAAAGAGCGTTGCCCAGCTGGAAGAGGAGCGCAAGTTCATCAAAGCCATGGAGGAAGGCGGGGTGGTCACACCGCTCCAGGTCCGCCAGGTGGACAGCCGGATTCTCGATTCGCAAAGCAACGTTCTCCAACGCGAACAAGATTTCTTGGACGCCCTGGATCGGTTCAAGCTGCAGCTGGGCGTGCCGGTCCATATTTCCCTGGACCTCGACGACGAGCCGCTCCGGCCCATCCGTCTCCACCTGGAACGCGGCGAAGAGATTTTGAAGCAACTCAAGGAGACGATCAAAAAACTGGACGAA
>CAZFGM010000029.1:0-21275 GCA_964518515.1 uncultured Alcaligenaceae bacterium
AGACGATTTGGGTCTCAAAGGATCAACCTCCCAAAGGCGTCGAGGAAATTCTATTGACGCGGCCAGGATTGCCCCCATGATGAAAGTGGAGGAAATCGGCGAGGAGATAAAGTGTTTTGTCCAATAGGCGGGGGGCCTTAAAAAGATCTCGGACCGCTAAGGCATTGGTCCCTTCCCTTGCGAGACCGCAAGCGCCGAGAAGAAAATAGACAACCCAAGGATTCCTAACTGCGCAAGCGAGATCGTTGTCCACGAGTTTTCCGATGGGGTCCGCTATGTTTTGACCCGGGCGGCGGACGCCTGCCGCCTGGTCATCCGCTGGGCGATGGTCTCCACGGCGACGATTGCATCGGTAAGGTTTTTCGTGTAAATGGGCTTTTCCAGGGGCTTATCCGGGTGATCTTGGAACACGGCGATGCCATACTCGCCGTTCGGGTCGTGTTCAGGATACCAACCCACGTCAATGATCACGCCATTGGGCAATTCGACCTCGAGCATGTCCTGCGTCAGCAGAGCCAAATCGTTCGGAGGGTGAAGGTCGCCGCGGATTGCGGCATTGGCGATGTTGGGTTTCATGCTTGCATCCCTTTGTGTTTCACCAGTTCGTCTCGGGTAATGGGCCGTCCATGCACGTCGCCGCCGCTGCCCCATTCGACATAGACGTAATCGGTTTCCTCCCCGTTGCTGGCGCCGACCACGAAAGGAAACCGGCGGCAGAAACGTCGAACGTCCCCTTGTTGGGGCAACTCGGTTCCCTGTTCCAAGCAACTGAGTTCGATTTCCTCAATCGACATTGGCAAACCACGAGCGTATCTTGCCCAACCGTGTCGCTCGCCAGTCGCTTTGACAACTTTCGTCCATCCAGCCTTTCGTGTGGGTGACAAGTGTTTTCTTCGCGATACCCAATGCCGCTGCGACCATGGCTG
Source organism: uncultured Alcaligenaceae bacterium (assembly GCA_964518515.1). GTDB lineage: Bacteria > Planctomycetota > Planctomycetia > Gemmatales > Gemmataceae > CAZFGM01. Next base: position 927 of record CAZFGM010000029.1, read on the forward strand.
GAAAGGTTGCGACATAGGCAACCACCTAATCTACCGAATTAAAATACCACATCATGGAGACGAAAGAAAAAATCCCCGCTGGGGAATTCGGTTAGCAAACCAAGCCTGGGCTTTGGCCGTAGATCGTGATAACCTTTTATAGTTTACCCTAACGGCGCGCGAACTTACTATCCCATGTTGGCAAATTTTTCCTTCCTTATCTGGTGGGCAAGGTCTTGCTTTTCAATTTGCGGGCCAGGGCATCGATGCGTTCCTTGCATTCGGTGCGGGCGGCGGCGAAGCCTTTCGGCTCGAGCTTGCCGGCTTTGAGGTAATCCAGGACGACGGCTTCGGCGGCGGCCAGCTCGGGACAGGCGCCGGCCACCGCCGAGGCGATGTCGTTGGGGATGGTGGTCACGCCGTTGCAGTCGCCGTGCAACAGGTCGCCGGGGTGGACCATGACGCCGCCGACATGGACCGGCACGTTGATCTGCACAATTTGGCAATAACCGTGGGCGCAAATGGCCCCGTTGGCGAAGCAGGGGAAAGCAAGAGCCTCGACCTGTTCGAGGTCGCGGGCGGCGCCGCTGGTGACCAGGCCGGCGGCGCCGAAGGCCTTGTACGTCGTGCACATGACCTCGCCAAAGGTGGCCGCGGCGACCGGATCATCCAGGTCCTGAAAGACGACGACGGCGGGACCGGGTAGCTCGGCGAAGGCGGCCACCTGGTCGCCCAGGCCGGCGTAGACGTTTCCGGATCGCGGCGGCGCCGCCGAACGGAACGTGGCGGTGGCCGAATACCCCACCATCGGCGGCAGCTTGGGAAAGCACGCCTTGATCCGCCCGTCCATGTAGCCGGCCGTGCGCGGTCGCAGATCGAATAGCTCGACCACGTTACAGATGGTAGGCGTATCGAACTTGTGTAACAACTGCAAATCGGCTGCGGGAACAGCGTGGTATTTGGCCATGGTTGGATCTCGAACAAAAGGGAAACTTGTTTTGCCAAATCCGGCGAATCCCTGGGGCACGGGGTTTCCGCAGGTTCCATGTCAAACTCATTGGGAATCGCTACTTCTTCGATTTTGGTCTCTTTTTCCGCGCGGCGGGCGGCGCTTTGCGCAGGCGGTGCAGGTAGGCTTCGATTTGCTCCAGCGAAAGTCCACGCAGCCGCTCCGCCGGCGTCAACTCCTCCAAGAGGCGCAGCCGCTCCTTCGACTTCAGCTCCTCCACGACACGTAGCCGCTCCCCTATCGTCCGCGCCTCCAAGAGGCGCTGCCGGTCCTGGGGCGTTCGCTTGTTCAGGACGCCAAGCAACTCCTCCGGCGTCAGCTCTTCCAGGATCTCGCTGGCAACTTCCTTGCGGAACTGCTCCATTGTGTAAGGCATGGTCAATCCCTCCAGCCGGTACTGCTCAAACAGCTTGTAGACGACGGTGCTCGTCTCGGACGGTTGCAGCCGGTAATGCTCCGCGCCATATTGTACTTGATCCGGTGCCGCGCTGAACAGGTGCAGCAGGGCATTGCGCTCCGTCTTGGGCAAATCGGCCGCCACCACGACGCGGATCGCGTCACTGCCGCGCCGACAGGTATAAACGCCCGGCCCGAGCGCCTCGGCCGGGACAGCGGCGAACAGATCGCGCGGATGGCGAGCACACACGGCGTAGAGGCGGAATCGATCCTCCGGCACCAGGCTGCCACGCGCGCTGACCTGCTTGCGATAGTTGACGTAATGGCCGGTTAGCTCCTTCAACGCCCAATCGTCCAGCGGCTCGCGATGCGACTTGAACGTGATCAGATTGTGATCCACGAAATCGTCGAGCCCATTTGGTAAGGGACATGTCACCTGGCCAGGGCCACGCCGAATAACCACCACGTCGAGGAGTTGGCGCTTGGCCGACAGGTCCTTCTCCAGCTCGACCGTGAACGGCGATCCCGCAGGTGGCTGGTCAAGGCCAGCCCAAACAGCCGATGCCAGTTTCGCCAGGCATCCCCCGGCGTTTCTTGACGATGAGATCGTTTGGCCACGCCCCCTCCCCGCGCCCGGGGCATTGTTGCCCCCCCTTTCCCCTGCCGCCCATGTTCTCGGCCGACGAGCCGGCAAGAACATACTACCGCCCGAATAACCTTTCGCCAGGGAAAACAGTTTTCTCCCGCAAATTTGACCGCCTCGTGCTGTTCGGTTTTTGCTGCCCAAAGGGGCGGCGCAACTTTTTCTCCCCAACTCTTGCTTAACGCCCTGAGCCGTGTATAGTCAGGCCAGTGTCACTCGTTGGAGCAAGGAAGGGGGTATCCTATGGCCTTCAAGCAAACCGCCACGCACCGTTTCGGCAAGGCGTCGTATCACCAGATCGGCCTGGTGCGCGGCCAGTTCGGCAACGTGCCGATGGAGCAGTGGCTGAAATTCGTGCAAGACACCGGCTTCGACGGCTGGGAGGAAGCCAGCTGGGAGCTGGACCTGGACAAGTGCCAGACCGATGCCGCCGCCGAGGCCTACGCCAAGGAGCGCGCCCTACTGGCCAAAAAATACGGCCTGGAAATCTTCACCGTGGCGGCGCACCTGCAAGGCCAGGCCCTGGGGGATGAGCCCAGCGCCCGAACGCTGCAATTCACGCGCGGCCCGGCGCGGGCCGCCTACAAGGCCTGGCGGGCCAAGGGCAATAATCCCCCACGCACCAATCCTTATTTCGTGCCCGACGACGTCGGCCGGCTCATCCACGAGCAATCCAAGAGCGACCTGATCGCCTGCGCCCGCCTGGCCCATTACCTGGGCAAGCTGCAAAACCGCACCGTTCCCTTGCCCGGCTTCGTCGGCTCCCCCGCGCATTGTTGGAGCAGCTTCTTTTTGTTTCCCCCCATACCGTCGAGCCTGGAAGGGTTTCCCATTCCCGACGTTCGCCAGGTAAGCCTGGAGCTTCTGGTCGAGCGCTTCGCTCCGGTCTGGGACGCCTGCAAGAAATACGGCGTGACCTTTGACCTGGAATGCCATCCCAGCGAGCGCGCCATGGGCGACCTCGAGTCGGCCGGCGATTACATCAAGTTCATGGACAAGGCCGGCTACGCCGGCGTCGTCGGCTTCAACCTCGACGGCTCGCACATGGAATGGCAGGGCGTGTCGGTCGTGCAGTTCATCCGCGAGCTCGGCGACTACATCCACTGCGCCCATATCAAAGGGGTGCAGGTGATTCGCGAGCACACCCGCGCCGGCCTCCTGGGCGGGCATCGGCCGTTTGGCCATCGGCTCAACGGCTGGAACTTCGTCACCGCCGGCAGCGCCCGCGACGCCAACAGCGTCGAGGAGATCATGATCGAGCTGAACCGCGTCGGCTACGACGGCGCCGTCTCCATCGAGTGGGAAGACAACGACGCCGAGCAGCACGCCGGCGCCCGGGCGGCGCTGGCCAATGTAAGGAAGGCGGACCTGCCGCCCAGCGGCATGCGGCATGATGAGATGCTGCGGGCGTGACTGTACATTCGAAGGCGTCTCATAATCCGTTGAACTTGGCAAAGGTAGCAAAAAAAGATCGTCATGGGCCAGGAGCTTGATCATCAGCTAATCCGCGACTTTGTTGAACAGGTTTTTTCATGGGTTTCGCGGAACAGATCGTGTATGATAGGCCATTGCTTAAGCCGGTCGTTTGGCCCCAGGTGCAGAGATGACCATTCCATCCGACACGACCCTATTACCACCGCCGCAGTTTCCCTGGCCGCCTCCGCCACGGACGAAGTGGGAACGCGAATACCGGGCCTTCCAGCGGCTGTTGCCGCAACTGCTGTTGACCCAGCGCGGCCTTTTCGTCGCCATTCACGAGGAGCGCATGATCGATTCGGACCGCGACGAAATGGCGCTTATCGGCCGTGTTCTGGCGCGGATCGGAAATGTCGATATCCATGTCGGCCTGGTCACCGATCAACCCGAGCCGGTCTATCGCTCGGGGGTCGTGCGTGGTCTATCTTCGCTGGAGGCGTGATGATTCGTTATGGCTTCCTCCGTCAACTCGATCCACCGGCGCCCTTCATCAATGTCGTGTTGCGTAACCCGGTCACCGGCACCGAATTGCGTGACGTTCCGGCCCAATTGGACTGCGCCGCTGATCGCACCGTCTTGCCGGAATCGATGGTCAAGTCCTTGACGCTGCCGCAAGTGGGAATCATGAAACTGGGCGGCTTCGGCGGGGCGGTCTACACCCTACCCGTGTATGCCGTCTTGCTCGGAGTACACGGCTTTCCAATTCAGCCATTCAAGTTCGCCGCTCACGCGGAAGAATCCTGGGTGCTCCTGGGTCGCGATGTCACCAACGCTCACCGCATTCTGTTGGACGGTCCCCACCTGGCTTTGGAATTCGGTTGATTGGGAAATCCCCTCAACGGGGCTTTGCAACGCAATTGTAGGTCGGCCTTTCCAGGCCGACGTCCCTTGCCCAGATTCATTGAGCTTGGGCGGTTCAGGTCGGGCTGGAAAGCCCGACCTACTAATTCGTTGCAAAGCCCCCTCAACGGCTGGAACTTCGTCACCGCCGGCAGCGCCCGCGACGCCAACAGCGTCGAGGAGATCATGATCGAGCTTAACCGCGTCGGCTACGACGGCGCCGTCAGTATCGAGTGGGAAGACAACGACGCCGAGCAGCACGCCGGCGCCCGGACCGCCCTGGCCAACGTCCGCCGCGCCGACCTGCCGCCCAGCGGCATGCGGCATGACGAGCGGGCGAACCGGCGTGCTTGCATGCTCTTGCGGTGCTTGAAGATCTCCACGCTAAAGTCGGTGTAGTCCGGCGCGTAGAGGTTGATCGGCAAACCGGCCACGCCATTGTCGATGAGGAGCTTGCAGACGTCGGCCAGTTCCTTGTCGGCCAGTTCCAGCCAGTAGGCCGCCACATTCTCTTTGGCCGCGCAGCCATCCATAGTCTTGCTATTCTATTTATCCTTTCCCACTTGAGCCAATTGCCTCTTTTTCGGAATGGTCCGGCATTCTTGGCAGTGGCCGATTATTTTTCGAGTTCGGTAAAGTCTGCCCAGCCTTCCTGCCGATCTTGAAGAAAGCCCTTTTTTCTTTGAAGATTCTCGCGCATAGCAACGGACATGGGAGGCCCGGGATGAACGATACGCAGGTGATTTTGCGCAAGCTGGCCGCCCTGCGGCAACGGCTGGACCAGGCCCAGGGCTTGATGCGCGATGCGTCGGCGACCGCCGCCCTCCTCGAGCAGCAAACGCATGATCCCCTGGAAAACCTCGAGGCCAAGGTTGCCCAGGGCGCCCGGCACAATGCCCTGATCGAAGGGTCCATTCGGGAATTGCCGGGGACGGCGCCTGCCGCGGAACCGGCTCCCGTGCCGCGCCGGCTGTCGGCCCGCGGCGCCCGCCTGTTGCAGCGCGCCCGCGACCTGCTTGGCCAACTCCGTCATCTCGCCGAAGAGCCCCTCCTGCAAAACGACAGCGACGCCCTGGCCAAGTTGTATCGCGAAACCGCTGCCATGCTCGACACGGTCCTCAGGACCGTGCAAGCCTTTCCCGAGGCGCCCAGCGCCCAGGCCCGGCTGTGCGATGGCCTGGAAGCAGTCCTCGAGGTGGTCAGCCAGCGCCTCAGTTTGCTCCACGCCAGTCTGCAAGATCGGCAACGCCAGGCAAACCAGGTGCACCGTCTGGCCGAGTTGCTGGAGGCCCTGGTTCGCGGGGACGCGCCGCCGCTGGAGGCCTTTCGCACGTTGGCGGACGAGCTCTTGGCGGAGGCGCGCCAGGGATTGCCGCTACGGTTTTTGACGGCGCCGGCCCATAAACCGGCGCGTTTTGCCGCCTGCCACTGCCTGATGACGGCCAAAGTCCTGGCCCGCCTCATCTTGGACGATCCGGAATGGCGCGATCGGCCGCACGAACCCGTCATGGCCGGCCTGGTCCACGACCTCGGCATGTTGCAAATCCCCCCCGATATTCTCGCCCAGCCGGGTCCCTTCACCGACGAGCAGCGCCGTCTGGTCGAGCAGCATACCCGCGTGGGCGCCGTCTTGCTTTCCGGTCTTGGCCAGGGCGCTCCCTGGCTGATGGAAGTCGCCGCCGGCCATCACGAACGCAGCGACGGCACCGGCTATCCGGCCGGCCTTCTGGAAATGCAAACGCCTCCCCTGGTTCGGCTGGTCACGGTGTGCGACGTTTTCGCCGCCCTGTGCGCTCCCCGCCCGTACCGGGCCGCTCTGGAACCGCGCACCGCCCTGACCGACACCCTGCTCCTGGCCGAGCAAGGCGCCCTGGACCGCTTCATGGCCGAACGGCTGTTGCAGCTGTCTTTCTACCCGGTCGGCTCGACCGTGGAATTGTCGGACGGCGCGGTGGCCATTGTGGTGGCGCCCCATCCGGAAAAAGAAGCGGGCCGGCCCATTGTCACCTTGTGGAGCGATGCCCAGGGCTTACCCCTGCCCGCGCCGCGGCTGGTGAATCTGGCCATCGACTCGCGGACCATCGTTCGCCTGCTGCCGTTTTCCGAACGCCGCGACCTAATAGGCCAGCAGTATCCGAACTTGGTTTAACTTTGCCAAAATCCGAAATCCGAATATCGAAATCCGAAACAAAGTCGAATTACCAAAATCAAAAATTCTAAACTAAATCCCCCGAGGATTCGGTTTTGGGTATTCGGATTTCGGATTTGTTTCGGATTTCGATATTCGGATTTCGGATTTTTCGTCGGGGATAACCATGCGAACGGAGGACTACGTTCAGGGGACTCGGCACCCGTGGTCGGCCCTGGTGTTTGTGCTGCCGCTGCTGGTGGCCTATGAGGCGGGACTTGTTTTTCTCAGTCAGGGCCAGACGGACTGGCCGCGCCATGGGGCCGATTCCTGGCTGCGCTGGGCCCTGGCCAATGTGGGCATGGCCGGACTCTTCTGGCTGCCCATCGTCCTTTTGGTCTTGTTGCTGGTGTGGAGTTTTTGCCGGCGTGAGGATCGCCCGGGGGATTTGTTGAACGTCTGGGTCGGCATGCTGGTGGAAAGCCTTTTTTTCGCAGCCGGTTTGTGGGGCCTGAGCGGGGGCTTTTTTCCTTTTCTGGAATCGCTCGGCTTAACGGTTGCCCCCATTTCCTCCGTGGATCCTGGACTGGAACAGGTGCTGAGTTATCTCGGAGCGGGGATTTATGAAGAAACCGTGTTTCGCTTGCTGCTGTTTGCCGGCTTGATTCGCCTTTTTCACCTGGTGGAAATCCCGTCGGCCTGGGCGTTGACCCTGGCTGCGGTGGTCTCCGCCCTGGCGTTTGCCCTGGCCCACAACCTCGGCCAGCACGGCGAAGTCTTCCAGAGCTACGTCTTCCTGTTCCGCACGCTGGCCGGCCTGTATTTCGCCCTGCTGTTTCACTGGCGCGGCTTCGGCATCGCCGTCGGCGCCCATATCGGCTACGACGTATTGGTGGGCCTTTTTGTGTAAAGGTCTCCCAACCGTGCGTCGTATGGTTCGCTCGGCGGTTTCGCGCACGCTTGACCGTTGCAATTGAAGAATGCCACCATCATTTCCGCGGCAGCGGCAGCGTCACCACCTCGCGCGTGTTCGCCGACCGGTAGGCGGCCAGCAGCACCTCGCTGGCGAGGGCGGCTTCGGCGGCGTTGATTTCGCTGTCGCGGTTGGCGTCGAGCCGGTCGAGGAAATAGGCGGCATCGCTGGCCGCCGCCGGGCCGGCCGGCAGCCACGTCCGTTTCGGGCGGGTGTGCACTTCATCCTGCGTGCTCGACCAGAAACCCATCGGGTCCTGCGGATGCTCCTGGGGCGGCGTCCACGGAGTCTCGTCGGTGTACACTTCCACGCGCGGCCGGTTGGCGTTGATCACCAGCGTCCGCTCGCTGCCCACCAGGACCAGGCGATTGACGCCGCCCGCCGGATGCGTGCTCCAGCCGTAGCGCCCGGCGGCAATGGTCACCGGCAGGCCGTCGTCGAGGGTGCAAGCCAGAAGGCCGAAATCCTCGACATTGTGTTTTTGGTGCTGGGCAAAGAAATAATTGGCGGTGATGCCCAGGACGGTGCGAAAACGCCGCCCGGTCAGCCAGCGGACCAGGGTGATGGGATAAACGCCGACGTTATCGAGCTCGCGTTTGGCCTCGACCAGTTGATGGCGCTGGGGGGGATACTCCTCCTTGCGGCGCGATCCGAGCTTGGCGGTGCCGGTACGGCCCTTGGCGAAAAACGTATCGGTGTGGATGCCTCGGAGCTGGCCCAGGTGCTTGCCTTCAAGGAGACGTTTAGTTTCCCGCGCCCAGGGTTGAGTGATGAAGCTGAACATGTGGCTCTTGACGCCGGCCTTGTGGACGGCGGCCACCAGATCGTCGGCCTCGCGCAGCTGCGGCACCAGCGATTTATCCAGGTACAAATGCTTGCGGGCCTGGGCACACAAGACGGCGATCCGGCCGCGGCGCTCCGGCGGGGAACAGATGCTGACGACGTGGACGTCCTTGCGGGCCAGGGCCGTGGCCAGGTCGGCGATGTACGGCACTCCCAGCGATTTGGCCAGGCGCTCGTTCAGCTCGCGCCGCCGCCGGTCGATGGCCGCCTCATCGGTCACGGCGACCAGCCGGCAGCGCTTGTCGGCGGCAAAGGCGGCCGCATAGTTCTCCTGATGCGTGTGGTTGCCGGTGACCAGCAAAATGCCGTAGCGCGCGCCCATGTTTATACGCTCCCTTGTGGCAAGCGTTGCCGAATCTCGGTCAAGCTTTTGGCCTTGAGGATCGCCTGGAATAGGTCGCGCAGTTGGTCCAAATCCGTGACTTTACGGAGCCGCCGTGCCAAGCGCTTACCCGGTGCGCCAAACTTAACTTCCAAGGTGGTGGCGATGTTCTCCTGCGTCGCCTCCCAAAGCCCTTCTTGGCGCCCTTCTTGGTGCCCCTCTTGGCGCCCCTCCAAGCGCCCCTCAACAATGCCTTCTGCCTTGGCAAGCCGTTCAATGCTGGTCACGTATGGCATGCGCCGTTCCTCCTCGAATTGGGCAATCTCTTCACGGAATTCCTGCTGCAACTCCGGCGGCAGGTCCATCAGCCAGTCGATCAGCCGAAAAAGTTGCCGCACATCGTCGGCGGTCCAACCGCGATCGTAAAGCCCCTTCACCAGTTGCGCCTTGTAGCGCTTGCGGGCGGCGGCGTCCTGGCCCACGGCCAAGGCCTGCAAATGCGCCAAGACCACCTGCGCGAATGGGTTCGCATCGCCATGTAAGGCAGCTTCCCGGCCCTTGTGGTCGAGGAGCTTGACCGGCAGGAAGTCAATACGCGTCCGCCCGCCCCAGCGGCCATACTCGAAGTGGTCCGGCCGCCATGCCGGTTGCTCGTCGGTCAGGACTGCGAGGGTAACCACGGGTTTATTATAGCGTTGGAAGCTGCGAATGTTGTAGACGAAAGCCCGCTGGGGAAAAGACTGCTCCGGCTGCCCTTGGACCTCGATGTGAACGAGCAGCCAGGCCTCGTCGCCATCCTTGAGCCAGACCTTGAAGAGCTTGTCGGCCAGCCCTTTGGGGAGGCGCGCGTCGCGGACCAGTTGGTGCAGCTCTTTGTCGAGGGACTGGTAGCCCTTGGACCAATCGATGTCCGCATGAATCTGTGGGTAAAAGAAGGCCAGGAAGTGCGGCAGGAAGTACTCCAGCGCTTCTTTCCACGGCGAGTCAAAATCGCGGCGGCTAGGTTTACGGCTGGCCATGGGGCAAAGGATAGAAAAGGTACGGCAAGTTACAAGGACGGGGGGGGCAGGTCGGCTTAATCCGGCCGCTTACGGGGCTCGGCTCCCCTTATCTATACTGACCGCGTGCAGTCTATTTCGTTTCCGGCCAGCCCGAGCGCAACGCCCGCTCGATCCAGGCCAAGAGATCCTGATCCGGCTTGTCTCCAAGGGGAACCAGGCTTTCGTCCCACAGGTTGGCGATTCCGAGATCGTGGTACAGGGCGCCGTGGTTGCCCAGGAGGATCAGATCCACGCTGGCGCGGGGGCTGTTCGCCCAGGAGATTTGGGCGGTGGCCCCGCCGCGACATTCCATGGTCAAGGTAATGTGCCCGCTCTTGGCCGAGCCGAGGGCGTACAGGCGCTCCGGGGCCTGGCCGAGCCAGTCGCGGACGACGGCGGCGATCTGGGCCAGCCGGCTCACCGCGGCGGCGGCCTTGTCCTGGCTGAACAGGGAATAACGCACGAATACCGGCGTTCCCAGCCGTTTGCTGGCCAGGCTGGTTTGCACGGCGCGATGCAGGTCGGCGAGACGGGTCATGGCGGCCTCAAGCGGGGAACAGGTCGCGATTGACCATTACCGGGTTCCACGGGCGGAGTTGCCATTTCACGAAGATGCCGTTTTGACAAAACGGATCGCCTTTTAACAAAGCTTCGGCCTGTTCGCGCGTCGGCGCCTCGTAGATGATCAGGGCACCGAAATCATCGGTGAACGGCCCGGAGGCGACGAGCTGGCTGCGCTCTTTCAAGCCGGTCAGATACTGGCGATGGTCCGGCCGGACCGCGGCGATCTTGGCCTTGTCCTGGTGGTACTCGATGATGGCGGCGAATTTCATGAGGAGGTATCCTTGTTCAGGGAGTATCGTAATACCGGCTCTACCTCTTTCTTGCCGGCCTCGATTCCGGTCAGCCAACCGTAGAGTCCGAACAACACAGCCGTGAAGAACAGGTCGCCCAACAGCGTTCCAAAGAACGCATAGGAAGAATTGCCCACGTACAGGAAGCTGAACAAGGTAAAAGTCTCATGTTGATAGAACGGCAAACCGGCGAGGAAGCAGGTCAACAAGCCGTCGAGATCCCGGGTATAGCGGTACACGGCTGGGAGTTCTTCGGCGGAATACAGCGGCTGGCACAACCAGGTGAAAAAGTTAGTGATCAAATAGAATTGCAATCCCCCCAGCACGGCCGCCCCGAGAATCCACCCCAGCGAGCGCTTGTGGCTGATAGCCATGCCGAGCAAAACATAAATCAGAAAACTGCCGTACACATACGCTCGGGAATGGTGCAAGGGCGAATACATCAAGTTCCCGGTGATCCCCCACAGGGCCAGGTCGGTAACCACCATGACGGCGATGGGAAGCACCCAGGGAACCCAGGACCGGAGACGGGCGCCGCTGAACAAACCCAGAGCCCCGATGGGAGAAAAATTGACCGGGTGGGGCACCAGGCGAATCAAGCCGACCGCCATGCCGGCCAGGCAGGTAAAACCAAGAGCCAGGAGGCCTTTTTGGGGAGAATCCCCGGTGCGTGGTTTAGGCATAGCTCGGTCCTCACCTTATTGTTGGAAACGAACTTATCCTAGGAAGAAGTCCGTCCATCCGCAACCCATTGGCCCCACGGATTGCGCTCTCCCTGTTCGCACTCCCAACGATCCTGTCTCCCACAATGCTATGCCGCTGCCACCGCTGGTCTTTTTCCGAAGCCCTATTTAAGGTACATACAACCGACCCGCAAACCCTTGGCGGGTGGTCCCTTTTTTCCGTAACCCTGGAAGCAATTTGCCTTGTGCGTTGGGCCGATTTTGCCTAAACTCGCTAGCAGGATTGGGTCACGGACGGTGACCGGGTTCGCTTCTTTCCCGAGTGGAGGTTTTGCCATGCCAGAAACGTTTCGCGGACGGATCTACGACGACATCACCCAGACCATCGGCCAGACGCCGCTGGTGCGGCTGCGCCGCGTGGTCGGCACGGCCAAGGGCATCGTGCTGGCCAAGCTGGAAAACTTCAACCCCCTGTGGAACGTCAAGGACCGCATCGGCGTGTCCATGATCGAGGCCGGCGAGCGCGACGGCAAGATCACCAAGAACACCACCATCATCGAGCCGACCAGCGGCAACACCGGCATCGGCCTGGCCTTCGTCTGCGCCGCCAAGGGCTACAAGCTCACGGTCACCATGCCGGAAACCATGAGCCTCGAGCGCCGCCGCCTCTTGAAGGCCTTCGGCGCCGAGATCGTGCTCACCCCCGGCGAAAAAGGCATGAACGGCGCCGTCGCCAAGGCCGAGGAGCTGCTCCGCACCATTCCCAATTCCTTCATGCCGCAGCAATTCAAGAACCCGGCCAACCCGGAAATCCATCGCAAGACCACCGCCGAGGAAATCTGGCGCGACACCAACGGCAAGGCCGACATCCTGGTGTCCGGCATCGGCACCGGCGGCACCATCACCGGCGTCGGCGAGGTCATCAAGAAACGCAAGCCGACCTTCAAGTGCATCGCCGTCGAGCCGGTGGCCAGCCCGGTCATCACGCAGAAGATGAAGGGCCAGCCGCTGCAGCCCGGCCGGCACAAGATCCAGGGCATCGGCGCCGGCTTCATTCCCGACGTCCTCAACCTGTCGATCATCGATGAAGTGATTCAGGTGCAGGACGACGACGCCTTCGCCATGGCCCGCCGCCTGGCCAAGGAAGAAGGCATCCTGGCCGGCATCAGCTCCGGCGCCGCCGCCCACATCGCCGTCCAGGTCGCCGGCCGCCCTGAAAACGCCGGCAAGATGATCATCGCCGTCTTGCCCGACCTGGGCGAACGCTACCTGAGCACGGCGCTGTATCCGGAGTAACCTTGTGCCGCGGCCGCTTGCGTTTCGCGCTTGGAAGATTCCCTTCGAACGCGAAACGCACATTCAAATTTTCCGCCTCCTTTGGAGGGCCGATCATGAAGTTCAGGAATCAGTCAATACCGGGCCGAAGGTTGTTATGTTTTATTCTCCTTCTTCTTGGATTGCTGAAGGCGGAAATATTAGCGGGCGTGGATGATACGGATAAGCATAAGGCCGCGCTCGAGGAAAAGGCCAGTGAGGCCCTCGAGAAAGTCATCCTGGCTTTCGATGATTCGGACCTTTCCCGCAAGGCAATTCTCTCGCAAATGCAAAATGTTGCCGGCATATACCTGGAAACCGAATACGGCAAGCAAGCTCTCAAAATGGCAATGATCTTGCAGAAAATGGTCGCCGAGGATGAAGCTTACCAACCGAAAAATCTGGCCAAGATGACCAAGCAAGAGCGGATTGCTCACTGGATTTTCATGCTCCGCGATCAAAACGGCAGACTGGTTTGGTGTATTCCTCAAACCGACTTTTTCGGTATCCGTCTGGGATGGGACAACGAACCTGCCAATGGAAATACGCCTGCCCATGAGCTTCTGGCTCTGGGCTACGATGCCGTGCAGCAGCTCATCGCCGCTTTGGACGACAACCGATTTACCAGGTTCATGGAATTCACCAAATTCTCCCATCACGTATTGCGTGTCGGCGACGGCACCGCGGCTATTCTGGAGCAACTTGCCGGCCGCACTTTCTGCCCAAGCCGCTACGGCGTCATGCACAGGGATGGTGGGGTGGGCGCGACCAAGAAGAAGGCCCAGGCCTGGTGGCGGGAATTTCAGAAAAAAGGTGAAAAGCAGATGCTGATCGAGGGGACCGCGGCCGGGGATCGCGACAGCTGGACCCAGGCGAGACGTCTGATAAAAAAGTATGCCGGCGATGCCTTTGAACCTTTAGTCCAAGGTATCCGCAACGGCAAGGAAGAATGGATCCGTTCCATTTTGATGATTCACCTCGACAAGATGAAAGATCCACGGGTAGTCCAGGTATTCCGCGAGGAATTGAAGGGGCCTTTTCTCTTCACGCGAGTCCAGGCAGCGACCGCCTTGTTTGCCCGCCAACTCGACGATGGCCTGCCGGTACTGATTCGGGAATGGGAAAAGGGGGAAAAACGGAGGGATTCGACCGATACTTTTGATTGTGGTACGGAAAGCCTGATCAGCGCTCTGGCGGGATGCAGCAAGGTCGAGGCCATCCAGACCCTGGGCCGGCAATGGAAGAAAACTCCGTGGAGGCAGCGCTACCAAATTGTCGAGGCCGTGGGTGCGGTGAAGGAAGATTATTACAGCATTGCTTTGACCGCGCCGGTGAAAACCGCCATGGAGGCTTTGCTAATTGCCGCTCTGGAGGACCACGATAAATTTTCCGGCTTGTTTACTGTCCGAAGGGGAGCCAAGCAAATCACCAATCCCCGGATTTGCGACTTTGCCGCGAAACGCCTCGCTAAGCTCTGGAATCAGCCGGAGCTTTTCGATTTCTTCGGAGAGTTGGAGAACCGCAATCGCCAGCTGGTGGCGATGAAAAACGTTTGGCAGAAAAAGCAGGCCAAGGCACCGTTGCCGGCTCCCAAGTAAATGGTAGGCCTCGGAAACAGGCGGAATGCTGGATGCGGGCAAAAGCTGCCAAGCGTGGCTAGCGCGGAGAAAACCTTACAACGTAGTCCTTCGACATGACAGGCGGGCTTGCGGTTTTCGCGAACGCCCAGCATAAACCATATAATGGCAATCTCACTCCTTGTCACTGTTGAGGGTTCATCATGGGTGCACGTCTCAAGGAACTGCTGGCCCAGGGAAAGCTCGTCCGCGTCTTCGGCGCCGGACAACTCTGCCATCCCAAGATCATCGAGATCGTCGGCTTTCACGGCGGCTACGACGCCGTCTGGCTCGATCAAGAACATGCCGGCATTTCCATCGCCCAGATCGAGGAGGCGGCGCGGGCGGCGCGTGGGGTCGGCCTGGATTCGTTCGTGCGCCTGGCGCCGACGGATTACGCCTCGGTCATGCGGCCGCTCGAGGCCGGCGCCGGCGGCGTCATGGCCGCCCAGATCAAGAGCGCCCGCCAGGCCGAGGAGGTCGTCCGCTGGGCGAAGTTTCATCCGCAAGGGCTGCGCGGCGTCAACGGCGGCGGCGTCGATGGCCGGTACGGTACCCTGCCGCCGGCCGAATACTTCCGCCGCGCCAACGCCGAGACGTTCATCGCCATCCAGATCGAGCACATCGAGGCGGTCGAGGAAGTGGAGAAAATCGCGGCCATTCCCAATGTGGATGTCTTGTTCATCGGCCCGGCCGATCTTGGCCAGTCGATGGGCCTTACGGGAGAGTGGGACCATCCCAGGCTATGGCAAGCGTTCGAGCGCGTGGCCAAGGCGGCCAAGGCCCACGGCATCCACTGGGCCATCCTGCCGCGAAATCTGGCCTACGCCCAGCGCTGCCTGGCCCTGGGCTGCCGCATGCTGTCGGTGGGCCTGGACGTATGGGCCGTGCAGCGCGGCCTGCAGGCGTTTCACCAGGAATTCGCCAGTATCCAGTGAGGCACCCCTATCGCCCGTTCCGGGGACTCTTCGAGCCGGGTTGGTTTTTTTATGGGGGGATGTGGGCGCTTTGCACACCTTTTTGCACAGAAAACTGGCGCCCCCCTTCCCTCTTGGGTGAAGCCGTGCTTCTTTTCTGACCTGAAAGGTCCTGTGGGCTTGAATCAGCACCGGCAACAGGCAATTTTTTCCCCCGACTTGGCGGCCAAAAAAATGCTAGGCTTTTTTATCCCCCGCTCGATCGGGGGCCGGGACAAACTGCGTTGTGGGAGAGGCCATGAAATTATTTGCCCTGTTGGCGGGGTGCGGCGCCCTGGCGTTTCTGGCCATGGGCTATCAAGCGGGACTGTTTGAAAATTCCCCTTCCGCCAAAACCTTTGGGGAAGACGCCAAAGAGGAAAAAGAAAAGGACGTTCCTCACGTTTGCTTCCCGGATGCCCTGGTCGAAGCGGGCCGCGGCAAACCGGTGCCCCAGGCCGCCGAATACAAGAAAGGCCCCGGGCCGCATCCCCTGGTTTTTTTCAATCCCCAGGGAGAACTCCATTCCTGGCACGAAATCACCCGCGAAGAGTGGCAGGCCGACAGCGTGGCGAAAACCGAGCTCGTCGTGGTCGTGGAAAAACAAAAGAAATTTCTGGTCGACCGAATTGATTATCCCCACCTGCCCGGCGCGCCGCCCATCTATCGCTACAAATTTGAAGTGGACGTGCACGTGGTGGCGGCCAAGACCGGCGAAGTCTTGTGCCGCAAACGGTTCATCAACATGCCCCGGCCCATTAAAAAAGTCGAGGAATGGCGCTTGACGGCCCTGGGCGAGCCGGTGGCCCTCAAAACCGTCTTTGCCTGGATCATGGCCCAGTCGGAAGTGGGGTTTTCCCCGAACACCACGCCCATCGTGACGACGAATTACGACCAGTAGAGACATAGCTGCGGCAATTCTCTTTAGCCCGACGCGCTAGCGCGGGTTTCACTGTGCCCTCGCTGGCGCTATGACACACAAACCTCCCCACGACGTGGCTGTAGACCTGACCCAAACGGCAATTGCACCACGTTTACCAACCGGCTGGCGTGTTCGCGTGCAGTCGGCCATAACCACTCCGGACAGCGAGCCGGAGCCGGATGTGGCGGTGGTCCGCGGCCCGGCCCGCCGTTATGTCCGGTCGCATCCGCGGCCCCCGGCAATTTCTTTCAAGGACGATTCTCTCAGTGGGATTCGCATCTAAAAAGCAGGCAATGGTTAGCCGCCCAGGAAATATCTCCACCTTTCCTGGGGAATCCCTGACAGTTCAGGAGAAAAAGCGGCTTCCCAAGGGGATCTCTTCAAGCTGGACATCGAAGGCTTGCTCCGAGTCCCGGTGGTGTCATGGTTGCCTCCGGGATTACGCCCTTAGGCAGTTGGGCCCGCCGGCTCCGTGGGCAGCCGGAAAAAATCGCCGACCTTGCAGCGAAAACCCGGCAGCACATCTTCCCCGGTGATGTCGTCGTTTTCCTTTAGGAGCGTATCGCTCCCGTCGGCCCGGTAGACGCGCACCGTGCGCGATGGCGGTATGAGGACCCAAAACAGGCGCGTGCCGGCTCTCAGGAAATCCTGGACCCGCTCTTTGACCTCAAAAAATAGATCGTTGGGAGAAACCACTTCCACGCCCAGGTCCGGGGCAATGGGGACATAACCCGTCTCGTAGGGCTTGCCCTCCGGGAGGCGATCTTTGTCAATAAAAGAAGCATCCGGGCGACGGATTTTAGCCGGGGCCCAGGGAAAACATTGATACCCGCAGTCGGCGGGCATGACGAAGCCCCGTTTTTTTTCCTCGTTGTGATTACCCACCTTACGAAGAACCTCGCCGCCGATCCAGCTTGTCATCTGGGACATGTCGCGCTCCACCAGTTCGCCGTCGATCAGCTCAAAGCGCTCTTCATCGGGAAGAGCAAGAAGCTGCTCGGGAGTGATCCGGGTTTTGGTTTCCACGGTCGCCATGAGATAATCCTCCTCAATTCCGCGTAATGGTCTGATGTAGCCGCAACCTTTAGGTTGGGTAGCACGGCAGGCTAAAGCCTGCGGCTACAAGGTCTGTTTAGTCTACCCACAGGATGGAAGAAAGTCGTATGTGATGTTGCAGGTCTTTGGGCCGTTGCGGCCAGATTTCCAGGGCCGGCATTTCCTTGCTGAGGATAACGTCCTCTGGTTTGATTAGGGCTAGAGCCTCATCAGTAAACCAATCACCCAGGTCGATTACGCGCTGGAACCTATTGGGGTTGGCGGGGTAGGCCGTTAAAGTGACTTTCGTTCCGGCCGTGCGCAGCTGCAGCCAACCCACTTCGATCATCAGGTTCACCCATCGCCCTTCCACCAGGGCTCGATTCTTCTGCACTTCGGCCTCAAGCTTTTTGAGAACCTTCGCCGGAATGGCTCCAGCCGGATCGAACACTCGGCGTCCGGCTTTCTCCAGCCAAACCTTGAATTGGTTGAAGTGTTTGCGATCCACTGTTTGCAGATGCATGCGCGGGTCTTCACGGGAAAACCAACCCCAATGGTGGCCGGGGGGAACGTCTTCGAGGATTATTGCCATCGACTCTGGAGCCTTCTTTCCCCTCGACTCTTTCCGCTTGTTGATCGATGCAACTTTCATGTTCAAAGCTCCAGATGCTGATCAATTCCGGGTAATGGTCTCGTGCAAATTCAGGATCACCCGCGCCACTGAGGTCCAGGCTGCCAACTCGGCAACGGGAATATCCGCCGCGGCGGGCCGATTGCCGACACGGAGCAAACTTTCCGCCGCCTTCTTGTCGCTTTCAAATTGCCGCAAATGCTGCTCATAAAGGACCGTCAGCAGTTTCACTTCCGCGGGCTCGGCTTTCCGGCTCATCGCCTGGCGAAAGGCGAAATGGATGCGGCCTTCGCTGTCCTGGCCGCCTTCGCGGATCATGCGCTCGGCGAAGGCGCGGGCCGCTTCCACGTAGGTGGGGTCGTTGAGCAGCACCAGGGCCTGCTGCGGCGTGTTCGAACGGACGCGCTCGACGGTGCACTCTTCGCGGCTGGGGGCGTCGAAAGCCAAGAGGCTGGGGTGCAGGAAGGAGCGCTGCCAGTAGGTGTACAGGCCGCGGCGATACTGGTCGTCGCCTTTGTCGGCCTTGTAGTCGCGCTTGGGGAAGTTGAGGTGCTGCCAGTAGCCGGCCGGCTGATACGGTTTGACGCTGGGCCCGCCGATCTTGCGCAAGAGCAGGCCGCTGACGGCCAGGGCCGTGTCGCGCACCAGCTCGGCGTCGATGCGGAAGCGGGCCTGGCGGGCCAGGAGCTGGTTATACGGATCGCGTTGCCGCAGGACTTCCGGGGCCGCCGAAACCTGGCGGTATGTGCTCGACGTGACCAGGAGTTTGATCACGTGGCGGACGTTCCAGTCGCTGGCTTGGAATTCGGCCGCCAGCCAGTCGAGCAGCTCGGGATGGGTTGGCCAGGCGCCTTGCGCGCCGAAATCGTCCATGGTCTTGACGATACCCTGGCCGAAGTACAGCATCCACAGGCGATTGACGAATACGCGGGCGACCAGCGGATTGTCCTTGTCCATGAACCAGCGGGCCAGGTCGAGCCGGCTGGCCCGCTTGGCCTCGTTTTTCAGCGGGGGCAAGGCGGCGGGCACGGCCGGGGCGACGATTTCGCCGGAATCGTCGAGCCAGTTGCCGCGCGGCAGGACGCGCAGGGTCCGCGGCGGCCCAGCCATGGTGACCAGAGTTGAAGGGATCTTTTTCAGGACATCGGCCTTTTGTTTCTGCAATTCGGCCAGTTTCTGCCGCGGCTGGGCCAGACCCGGCGCCACGCTGGCGCGATAATACTTCCCCAGGTCTTGCTGGTGCTTGGCGGTGCGCTTGGCGGGATCGACGGCGAAAATACCGGCGATGTCCTTGGGCAGGCCCTTCGTGCCCTTGGCTTTGATTTCCTTTTCCCAGACAACCTGGGCGGCTTCCAGAATCGGCGTGGCAGTTTCCAGGACTTTCTGGAAGGGGGCCATGGCGGCATCGAGTTTCTTGATTTGCTCTTCTTGCGCCGGCGCCAGGACGGGCGTCTGGTCCTGCCGGCCAACCGCTCTTTCCTTGATGTCCGCGAAGAACGACGCGAACTTGTAAAACTCCTTCGTGGTGAACGGGTCGAACTTGTGATCGTGGCATTCGCAGCAGCCCAAAGTCAGGCCCAGCCAGACCGAGCCGGCGTTGCGCACGCGGTCGGCGCCATACTTGGCGGCGTATTCCTTGGCCTGGGCCCCGCCTTCCTCGGTCGTCTGCAGCACGCGGTTGTAACCCGAGGCGATCTTGTCCGCCGCAGTTGCGTTCGGCAACAGGTCGCCGGCAAGCTGCTCGATGGTGAAGCGATCGAAGGGTTTGTTGGTGTTGAAAGCGTTGATGACATAATCGCGATACAGATACAGGTCGCGATGGTTGTCGCTATGGTAGCCGCACGTGTCGGCGAAGCGGACCAGGTCGAGCCAGTACATCGCCAGCCGCTCGCCGTGGTGAGGGGACAGGAGCAGGCGATCGACCAGCTTTTCGTAGGCCTGCGGGTGGGGATCGTTCAAGAAAGCATCGACCTCGGTGGGTGCCGGCGGCAGGCCGGTCAAGTCGAAGGCGAGCCGGCGAATCAAGGTTCGCTTGTCGGCTTCCGCCGACGGCTTCAAGCCTTCCTGCTCCAGCCGGGCCAGGATGAAGCGGTCAATAGTATTGCGATCCCAGCGGGCGGTTCGCACGGCCGGCACTTTCGGCCGCTGCACGGCGATCAGGGACCAGTGATTTTGATACTTGGCCCCTTGTTCGATCCAGCGGCGGATCAGGTCGATCTGTTCCTTGGAGAGCTGCTTGGGATGTTTGGCGGGCGGCATGCGCTCGCGGACCTCCTTGGCGGTGATGCGCTGGAACAGCTCGCTTTCCTCGGGCTTGCCAGGGACGAGGACGTGATAGCCGCCCCGATCGGCCAGCGCCTCCTTCTCCCGGTCAAGCCGGAGCTTGGCTTTGCGCAGGTTGTTGTCCGGCCCGTGGCAAACGAAACAGGTATTCGACAGGATCGGGCGAATGTCCCGATTGAATTGGATGGCTTTGGTATCGTTCGCCCGGACCGGAATGGCCAGGACCAGAACCGTCAACAAGGCAAACCTTGCGCGACCAAGCATGTTACCCCCCAATCGGCGAAGGACGGGCGTCCTTCTAACATACCGAGCCTGGCGGTGTATCTCAAGACCCTGGCTGGAAGCAGCGGGGACCGTTGAGGCCAATTCGCAGGCTTAACGCGCATTTCTCACCAAATGTAGCACG